>JBJEAY010000836.1:0-4109 GCA_051869575.1 Prevotella sp.
CAATCGACTTGAAAGCATTATCATCGATGTCAACATCCTTTATGGCCTTTCCCACTCCAGGTATCATAGCAGCCAGATCCTTAATGTTACCCATTTTCTTAATCTGCTGAATCTGGTTCATGAAGTCGTTGAAGTCAAACTTATTCTTACGTATCTTCTTCTCGAGCTCTCTTGCCTGCTTCTCGTCAAATTGCTGTTGTGCACGCTCTACAAGGCTGACGATATCACCCATACCGAGAATACGGTCGGCCATACGATCGGGATGGAATACATCGATAGCCTCCATCTTCTCGCCAGTTCCCACAAACTTGATTGGTTTGGTGACAACAGTACGAATAGACAATGCAGCTCCACCTCGGGTGTCACCATCAAGTTTTGTGAGCACCACTCCGTCAAAATCCAGCCGGTCGTTAAACTCCTTAGCTGTATTTACTGCATCCTGACCAGTCATCGAGTCAACGACGAAAAGGGTTTCATCAGGATTGAGGGCATCCTTCAGGGTGGCTATCTCGTTCATCATCTCCTCGTCAACCGCCAATCGTCCGGCAGTATCCACGATAACCACATCGTTTCCCTTTGCCTTTGCCTCCTTGATAGCATTATTGGCAATCTCCACAACATTCTTGTTGTCGGGCTCGGTATATACGGACACTCCAACAGTCTCGCCCACAACCTTCAACTGCTCAATGGCAGCAGGACGATAAACGTCGCAAGCCACCAACAATGGTTTTTTGTGGTTTTTGCTCTTAAGCATATTGGCAAGCTTTCCGCTGAAGGTAGTCTTACCCGAACCTTGAAGTCCTGACATAAGTATGATGGCCGGCCTACCTTCCAATTTGATTTCGGCAGCCTTGCCTCCCATCAGTTCAGCCAATTCGTCGTGAACGATTTTCACCATCAGCTGTCCTGGTTTTACGGCAGCAAGCACGTTCATACCCAATGCCTTTGCCTTGACAGTATCCGTAAAGTTCTTTGCCACCTTATAGTTAACGTCGGCATCAAGCAAAGCCCTACGAACATCCTTAAGCGTCTCCGCCACATTGATCTCGGTAATTTTACCCTCGCCCTTCAGTATTTTGAATGAGCGTTCCAGTCTGTCACTTAAATTTTCAAACATTCTATTTCGTATTTTTTATTTCAATAAATAATAATATCAACTTGGATAACTTTTGCAAAGATAATGCATTATATCCGAAAAAAAGAATAATTTATGCGACTTTTAATGTATTTTAGTACGAATTAGATTGAAATTGCGCACATTAAAATACAGTGTGCAATTAATTACGTTCCAAAACAAAAAAAGGAGATGAGACTCACCTCCTTTTTTTCAGTTGCAATTTTGGTATCTTTATTGCCTGTCCTTCTTTCAATGTTGTCTTGCCATCGAGATTATTATAGACCTCGACATAGCACGACATGCCAGGACCGAGCAATCTGGTGGCGATATCCTCAACCGTCTGACCGGCCTTGGCCTTTACCACCCTATCCTCGCCAATAATACGGTAGGCACCTGTTCTTACCCTTACGTCCTTTGCCTCATACTTGTCGGCACTTTCTTTGACGGGTTGTTCCTTGGCAGCATCTTCTTGCTCCTTATCTACGGACATTGCCCCAATCTTGGTGGCATCCACCTCTTGCTCCACCGAATCCTTAGCGACTGCCTCCTTTGCCTTCTCCACTGTCATTTCCGCAGCCTTGAGGTCGGCCTGCATTTGCTTGTATGCCATTTCCTCCGAAATTTCATACCTTCCATAAAGATAACCACCATAAGCAGCAGCAAGAATCAACAACAGAACTACAACACCCGACAACACCCAGCGAAGAGTGGAATTGCCGGTTTCTTCTTCATCATTGATTTCTTCATCATTGATTTCTTCATCTGTTGGGGTTTCTGCTGTCGGGGTTTCTGCTGTCGGGGGGGCTACATCAGATGTATCTTCCTTATCGCCATCTTCGGTGAACTCTACAATAGGTGCTTCGGGAGACGGGATTTCTTGCTCGGCATTGATTTCGGATTGTGATTTATCGGACAATCCGGAATCAGCAGATAATCCGGAATCAGCGGACAATCCGGAATCAGCGGCGACGGGTTCTTCGGAAATAGGTTCTTCGGAGATAGAATCTTCGGGAATGGGGTCTTCGGAGATGGGCTCCTCTATTGCCGGTTCGGGGAAATCAACACCATCATTGAGTATGACAGTCTCAAACTGCGAAAATGGCTTGTTGACAATTTCCTTCATCACACTGTCGGGAGTGAATGTGAGTTTTGAATGACCTTCAATCAAAACCCTCTCACCTGTATTAACATTAATACTCTCGCGGTCGTCCACCTCAATTATTTTGAATGTGCCAAGCCCCTTCACCTTTACGACCTTGTCTTCGTCAAGACATTCCTGTATGACGTCGAATATTGCCTTTACAAAGCGACGCGACTCCTTGTCATCAAGTCCGTTCTTGGACATGAGGACACCACTAAGATCGAAAATATTTAGCTTACTCATCTGCTTCCCCTCCCTTCTTGATTCTCTCTTTCCATGCAGCAATGGGTTTGAATGCAAGCACCAATTTTGGTGGTACAAGCATGCGTTGCTGAGTCGTGGGACTCACCATCACCCTCTCCATTTTCTTTTTTACCTCAAAGAGTCCAAAGCCATCAATAGCAATACTGTCTCCATCTTGGAAAGCATCACTCATGGCATCAATCACGTTGGTCACCATTCTCTGCGTAGGCACCTGACTGTATCCGGTGCGCTGAGCTAAGCGTGAAATGAAATCCTTGTTGTTCATACTCTGGTTTTTAATTATTTAATTATTGTTGTTCCATAGAGGTCGAATTCCTCCGAATCCACTATCTTAACGTCGTAATATCTACCTACCTTCAGCAGGCGTTCGTCCGCAGGAATAAGCACCTCAGGGTCAACCTCAGGCGAACAGTATTCTGTTCTGCCCACGTAGTAGTCACCCTCCTTGCGGTCGATCACCACCTTGAGTACTTTTCCCACCTTCTCAGCCTCAATTTCCGCACTTATCTCCTGCTGCAAAGCCATAAGTCGGTCGAGCCTTCTCTGCTTCACCTCTTCGGGCACGTCATCCTCGTAGTTATCAGCAGAAAACGTACCGTCTTCCTCTGAATAAGCGAATGCTCCCATACGCTCAAATCGTGCCCACCGAGTGAACTCCATAAGTTGATCGAAGTCATCATCTGTCTCGCCTGGGAAACCTACCATGAGAGTGGTGCGTATATGAATTCCCGGCACCTCCTCGCGCATACGTTCAATCAAGCGGTAAGTCTCATCCTTGGTGACATTACGCTTCATTCTCGCAAGCATATTATCAGAGATATGCTGCAAGGCGATATCAAGGTATTTGCACACATTGTCGCGCTCCTTCATCACGCGAAGCAGTTCCCATGGGAAATGCGTGGGATAGGCATAATGCAACCTTATCCACTTCACCCCTGGGATGTCGGACATACGCTCCACAAGTTCGGCGATATGCTGCTTGCCGTCGATATCCACCCCATAGTAGGTCAACTCCTGTGCTATGACCTGAAACTCGGTTGTTCCGTCGGCAACCAACTGTCTCACCTCCTGCAGTATCTCATCCATGGGTCGGCTCACGTGCTTGCCAGTGATGATAGGTATTGCGCAATAGGCACAATGTCGGTCGCATCCCTCGATTATCTTAAGATAGGCATAATGTCGTGGAGTGGTGATATGCCTCACGACATTGCATGTATCCATAGGAGAGCCAAGGTCGGCAAGCAACTGCTTGTAGTTGAACTTGCCATAAAACTTGTCCACCTGGGGTATCTCAGCCTCAAGTTCCTTTTGGTATCTTTGTGACAGGCATCCCATTACGAAGAGTTTCTTCAGACGTCCTTCCTCCTTTGCCTGTGCGAATTCGAGGATTGTGTTGATGCTCTCCTCCTTAGCGTCCTGAATAAATCCACATGTATTGATGACTGCAATCTCCCCTGTCGGGTTCTTGCTGTCGTGAACACAATGGTAGCCCCTGGCCTCGAACATGCTCATAAGAGTCTCGCTGTCAACGAGATTCTTCGAGCAGCCCATTGTGATTATATCTATTGTATTTTTCTTCATTACGAC
>JBJEAY010000837.1:0-4107 GCA_051869575.1 Prevotella sp.
ATGCAGTACCCACCTTCCCCCAGAGCTTTGCGGCCTTGAAGTCGTTTTTCGTAGAGCCCTTGAAGCTCGGGTCGATGTACAAGACAATCTCGGAGAACTTGGACCAGGCAGGACGCTTCCCCCAATGAATCCACTCGTTGCGGAACACGGCACCCTCGATGATAGGGTTGTTCATGTATTCCTTCTGGAAAGCCCTGTAACCGGCGATGGCCTCAATCTGCCGAACCTCTTCAGGGGTCCATTTTGCAGCCCAAGATATATCCCCTTTGCGGTCGTATATGTTCACGCGGGTAACGTGTACGGTCTTTATTTCGCACCATCTGGCGAGGACGGAGTTCTTCGCTATCAAGTTCCCGACCATGAAGAAGCGTCCGCGTCCGCCGTCAAGTGTGCCGAACAGAGCGGAGCGTACCCAGTCAAACAACTTGGAAACTCGGGCAGGGCTTTCCACGAGCTCGTCGTCGTCGAGGTCGTCGATGACGACATAGTCAGGTCGGTGGGAACGGTATCGAAGGCCACGTGGAGACTGACCGCGCCCACGGGCAAAGAAGGCCACTTCGGATTGTGTGACAAACTCGCCGTCTTCCCAGTGCCCGTTGTTGAACTGCTCCCCGAAGTCGGCGATGTATCGCTGGTTGTACTGCAACTCGGCCTGAATGTCTCCGAGCAGCGTCTTGGCATTGTCCTCGGACTTTCCGACCAGCACCATGACGTTTATCTCGCGTCGGGGCTGAATCATGAGCCACATAGGTATGAACACGTCCATGTTGGTAGATTTTGCGGCACCACGATGCCACATGAATCCTGCCTTCAGGTTACGGTTCTTCAATATCTTGTTGGCTGCGTCGATGTGGAACGGCGCACAGGGGGTAGCCTTCCCTGTCTCTGGGTTGATGGTCCAATGAGGGAAGTAATAGTCAACGAAGGCGGCATAATCAGAGCGCATACGGTTGATGCGCCGGGTGCGCTGCTCCTCCGTCTCGTTGATAATCACAGCAGTTGCTGCCTGTACCGTCTCGCAGTGCTGTTTCCATTTCTCCTGTGCCTTTATGATTTCCGCCTTTGTAGCCATGCTTTAGAAACTTTCCTTCAGTTTTTCAGAGATGAACAAATCGTGGTAGTGGTTGATAGTCTTGAGTAATTCTGGGGTAACGTTCGGGTCGAACGACATACGGAACTGCAGCCACTTGCTGAAAGCCATGAAAACCTCAATGACATCGACGATGGAAGTCTTCTTGTCGAGCCTTTCGACGGTGGCTGCGAATTTGACGAGCTTGTCGGCACTTGCCGCCGTCTTTTCCGGGGTTGGGTCGTTGGCCAAATCTTCGAGCAGCACATTGATGCTGTTCAGTATTTTATTGACGAGTTCCGGGCGAGTGATGTTAGCCGCCGCGCGCGCCTGTTCCCAGCCGCCGTCGGCCACCCATTTGGTGACAGTCTGTGCAGATACGCAGACCTTCTCGGCGATTGACTTCTGGGGCTCCCCCTGCATGTAGAGCAGTCGGGCGTGTTCACGCTGCTGCTCACGTTCCTTTTTCGTTGCCATTCATAAAAATGCTGTAATTAGATGCAGCGCACCCACTGTGGGCACGCTTTCACAGTGCAAAGTTTGCAGGAAAAAACACAATAATAAAAAAGAGTGTAAACAGTTTACACTCTTTTTGTTAGGGTTGTATATAATACTCAACTTTGCACAGCGAATAAGCAAAAAACATATCGCGAAGTGGAGCAGAGGTAGCTCGTCGGGCTCATTCCCCGAAGGTCGCAGGTTCGAGTCCTGCCTTCGCAACGACAAGGTAAAAAAGATTGTTTTAAGCCCGGGCACGGCGAGAGTACCAACACCCACCCACCATCGCCTCCATCAGTCCGTGTCCGGGTATTTTTTAGGAACTTAAAATGAAAGAAGCAGCAATATCGACAGAAGCCCTGAACAGCTATGGCGGCAGGGTGCTTACGGCAGGCATAGAGCTTTCGCAGTTTGAGCGAAACCCCGTACTCCTTTGGATGCACCGCAGGGGCTGGGAGAAAGGAGCGATGCCGATAGGCAGGATTGAGAACATACGCACGGACGGCGACAAGCTCATAGGAACGCCTGTGTTTGACCAAAACGACGAATTTGCCAAGCAGATAGAGAGCAAGTGGGAGAACGGTTTCCTGCGTATGCTCAGTGTAGGGCTTGAAATCATAGAGACGAGTGCAGACCCATCGGTGCTGCTGCCTGGTCAGACAAGAGAGACCGTAACGCGCAGCAAACTCGTGGAGGTGAGCATCGTTGACATAGGCAGCAACGACGAAGCCATTCAGCTGTATGAGGACGGCAAGTTGCTTCGGCTCGCGCCAGGCGAGGAAAATGCCCGGCTGCCATTGCTGAAGAAAGAAGAGACACCGGAAGCACAGGAGCAAGAAGGTGCGGAAAACAATAACAAACCAAACAACAATTCAAAAATGATTAAAGAACAGCTATCACTCCTCGGGCTGCCGGAGAACGCAACCGAGGAACAGGCAACCGCCGCACTTCAGTTGATGAAGCACCGCGCGGAGGATGCCGAGACAATTGAATTGGCAGCCGTCACGCAGGCGGTGGACCAAGCAGTGAAAGAACGCCGCATTCTGGCAGAGCAGCGCGACCACTTCATCAAGTTGGGCAAGACGGCCGGCTTGCAGATGCTCGCTGACACGCTTGCCTCGCTTCGCCCCCAGCAGAAGCCCAACGAGGTTATTAACCTTGGAAAGGAAAGCGCACCGGGGGCTGCAGGAACGGCAAAGACATACGCCAAGCTCAGCGATGTGCCGGCTGACGAGCGACTGGAACTGCGCAAGAGCAATCCTGCGGAGTACAAGCGCCTGTTCAAGGAAGAATACGGCATGGAGTGTCCGGAACTGAAAGACTAACGAGAAAAACAGAATAACAATGAAAAGTAGATTTTTTGCAAGAGTATTAGGCATTATGGGCTGCATGCTCATGACCTTTGCGTTCAACGCCGTGGCAGGCGCGAGCATTGCCGTGGCAAGCGGCTTCGCAGCAGAGACAGGAGCCGTTGTAGGCAGTGTTGCCGGACTTATCCCGATGGGCGGTGCGGGCATGTTGCGTGCCGGCGTGTTCACGGAGATATGGACCGGCGAGATGATTAAGGCATTCCGAACGGCACCCGAGTCGCTGGGGTGGATGCAGCGCATCCGCAGCTATAACCAGTACGTGCAGCACGACGTAATCCATTTTGGGGCAATCGGTGGCGACCCCAATGTGCTTGTGAACAACACGACCTATCCACTTGCCATTACCGCCCTCACTGATGCAGACAAACCTATCAGCCTTGACAAGTTCAGCACGGAGGCAACTCCGGTTACGAGAGACGAGCTTCATGCAATCAGCTATGACAAGATGGCAAGCGTACAGGAGCGCCACCGCGATGCATTGCGAGAGAAGATTGCGCAGCGCGGCATCCATGCCATTGCCCCCGACGAGAATGCGACAGACGTTCCCGTAATCAAGACCACCGGGGCCAGCGACGGAACGCGCAAGAAGATGACGTATGCCGATATGCTTACCTTGAAACGCCATTTTGACAAGATGGGCATTCCCACTCAGGACCGCATCCTCGTTCTGTGCTCCGACCATGTGAACGACCTGCTTGAGACCGAGCAGAAATTCAAGGAACATTACAACATCAACCAGACCGACGGCAAGATTTGCCGCATGTATGGCTTTGACGTTTACGAGTATGACGGGACGCCTTACTACAACATGACCACAGGCAAGAAACTTGCATGGGGCGCACTCCCTGCATCGACCGATGCCCGTGCCTCCGTGGCATTCTATGCCGGTCGCATGATGAAGGCATACGGCAGCACCGAGTTCTATTACAGCGAGGCAAGCAAAGACCCGTTGTATCACCGCAACCTTGTGAACTTCGAGCAGTACGGTATCTGTCTGCCATTGAGCGATACGAAGTGCCGTGCGGCAATTGTGAGCGACAAGGCAGTATAGTTGATATTGCAAGGTGAGAAAGATTGACGAGATAATCGTGCATTGCGCAGCCACGCCGGAAGGCAAGGACTACACCGTGGCACAGATAGACCGCTGGCACAAGGAGCGAGGCTTTGACT
>JBJEAY010000838.1:0-4099 GCA_051869575.1 Prevotella sp.
GCAGAAAGAGCGCAACAGTCGGCATACATTTCTGTTCTGACACTAAAGCATTTTCCACCACCACCACCAACCGTGCGGAGGTTTTTCATGCCAGCAAATATCTCATCACAGGCTGTAGCAGATAGTCGTAGAGTCTTTGGCTGGTGCGCTTTCTTGAGGCTGAGGCTGCAAGAAGTATAGGCATGAACATAAACTCGGAATGATTGGCCCATTGCCTGAATCCCGTTAAGAATCCGTTTCGACGGATGTAACGGCAATTACACCATTTCTTAATACCAATGAAACGAGATATTAACATCAATGGGGTAATTTTGCACGCAAATTATTCAATAAACAAAAAGAAATCATGGAAATGGAAGAAAAGACAATCAATGTAGGCAGCAGACGTCTGCTGTTGGTGTGGGGGTATATCTGTGTGGCGGTATCGCTGTTGGTATATGTGTTGGCAAAATACACCCATGATGCCCGAATGAGCATATTCTATGCCTTGGTGCCGGTATTGGGGGCATGCATCCAAGGATTTGTGATGGGCAGGGTTAAGACAAAGGATGCGGATGAGAATGGCATTGCCGCCGGTATTGTCAACCGTATATGGGGAATGGTGGGAGTTATTTTTATCATTGCCACAATCGTATGCGGATATTTCTTTGTTGTGTATCACACCACGACGTGGGTGGCACTTTTCATTCTTGGGCTTATTGCTCCAGGTCTCGCAAGCACGGTGTCAGGTATGTTACTTAAGAACAAGTGGATGACATTCGGAGGATTTGTAGGCATTGTCTTGGGCGTGGCAATGCTATGTGCCCAACTCTCCTTTTCCATACTTCAAGTGGAGTGGTGCATAGCATTTGCAATTGGCTATGTCTTTATGATGATAGTGCCGGGCCATTCAAGTTATTAACATAGGTGTGGCAGAATTATAATACAATAACTCATCCGTAACTATATTATTATATACACTTACGGATGAGAAATCGTATTCATTATTCCACCACCACCAACCTTGCGGAAGTTACGGGATAGGTGGAAATGGTGGACTATTAAACTTAATGCTGAAATATTGTAATTAGCTAAATCAGGCAGTTTTTCAGCCAATATCAATAAGAAATATAAAAATCGGCTGAGATAATACCATATAACTCAGCCATTTTATATCATTTTAGCAAAATTTGGCTGAGTTTGAGATGGTTTTTCGGCATTTTTTAGTATCTTTGCACCCAAATTATAATTATTGTATTATGGCAAAGATAATTGGAAGGAAAGAAGAACAGCAAGAACTTCAAAGACTATATGAAAGCGACAGACCAGAGTTTGTAGCTGTTTATGGCAGAAGACGTGTTGGCAAGACATTTCTTGTCAGGGAGATGTTCAGAGACAGCATGACATTCTATCATACAGGTCTATCCGTATATGACGATGGAAGCAAGGTGAGCACTGAAGAACAATTGCGCCATTTCTATCATTCACTTCAGATGCACGACAGCGATGCTGACCATGCACCAAAATCGTGGATTGAGGCAATGTATATGCTTGAGGAACTGCTGATAAAACTCGACAACGGTAGCCGGCAGGTGGTATTCATAGACGAACTGCCATGGCTCGACACGCCAAGGTCGCATTTCATCACTGCATTAGAGGCCTTTTGGAACGGATGGGGAGCTGGACGCGATAACCTCATGCTCATAGTATGCGGCTCGGCGGCATCGTGGATGATAAAAAATCTCATCAACAACACAGGAGGACTATACAACCGACTGACTTGTGAAATCAAGCTGTCACCTTTTAACTTGTGTGAGACAGAGGAATATCTCAGGTCGAGGCAAATCACGGCAAGCCGATACGAAATCGCAATGGCATATATGGCTTTTGGCGGAATACCGTATTATCTTAGCTATTTCCAAAAAAGCTTGAGCATGGCACAGAATATCGACTTGTTATTCTTTGACCGCAAGGCAAAACTTCGGATGGAATTCAAGCGGCTTTTCACCTCTTTGTATAAATATCCCGAAAAATATGAGAAAGTCATAAACATTCTATCTACAAGACACTATGGATATACAAGGGAGGAACTGGCAAAAATATTGGATATTCCTCTCGGAGGAAGTTTTTCTGAGATTCTAAACGCATTGGCTGCCAGCGACTTCATCATGGCATACAAACCTGTTGACGCAAATAAAGGAGAGACACTATACAAACTTGTCGATCCGTTCTGTCGTTTCTATATGTATTTTGCCGACAAGGCTCTCGGGGGTGACTCGCAATACTGGCTGCATAATGTAAACTCTCCCAATGTGATCGGTTGGAGCGGAATTGCTTTTGAGGAACTGTGCATAATGCATACAGAACAAATAAAGCGCAAGTTGGGTATCGCAGCCGTGCGCACTTTCGAGTCGCCATATACTCTCCGGGGCGATGAGCAACACGACGGAATGCAGTGCGACTTGGTAATAGACCGAGGCGACAGGGTGGTTAACCTATGTGAAATGAAATTTTCACAAGGCAAATATGAAATAACCAAGTCATACGACATGACATTGCGCCATCGAATTAACGCGATTATGTCACGGCTTAAAAGCACACAAAGTCTTCAGCTTACTTTCATAACCACGTTTGGAGTCAAGCACAACATGTACTCAGGTATAGTGCAATCTGAAGTCACCCTCGATGACTTGTTTGTGTGACAACTACGGTGGTACTACTGTGACAGTAGTCCAATCACTTAGGATGACTATTTATGATTCACGTTGACTCTATATCGCTATTGTTCTCTCATATAAATAATCAAGGTATTCCACCACCACCAGCCATTGCGGAAGTTCTTTACGCCAGCAAATATCTCATTACTGGCTGCAGCAGATGGTCGTAGAGCCTCTGGCTGTATCGCTTTCTTGAGGCAGAGGCTGCAAGAAGTATAGGCATAAACATAAACTCGGAATGATTGGCCCATTGCCTGAATCCTTCATTTGGCTTGTATGTATTGGCAAAAGCTATCAGTCGGCTGATGTCAAAATCGTCGGCTGATATTCCCGCCCCACTATTCACGGCATCGAAGGCATTGCAGTCCTGCTCAATGTGCGCCGGCACCATGAGGATTGGTTTGCCGAGATACATCGCCTCGCAGATCGACTCGAAGCCCGCTGTGCTGGCGTATGCCTTGCAGGCAGCCATCTGACGGAGGAATGCCATGTCGTCTATCTGATGGAATCGGAGTGTGGAGTCTATAACGGTCTCTTCGTCTGCCCCCTTCTTGTCCCAGAAGAATCGGAGTGGAACGGAGGGATGGTCCTTGTGCCATGCAAGAATGTTCTCGCCGAAGCCGGAATTTACCATATATCCGTGAACAAAGTCGCCGTTGGAGACTTTAAGTCTTTTTACCTCCTTGCGCAGCAGTGGCGGCACCACCTTTATATTATGTGACGTGTCATCAGGCATTTGGCGGAATGACAGGGCGAGCTTGCGCGAGGCGCGCATACAGGTGAGACGGGTGAAGAAGAGCAGTCCCAACCGACTGAAATACTTGCCATGGGGAAACGCGAAGCCTTCGTGCATAAATAGATACTGGTGACCGATGCAGACGTATGGCACGCTGGGCGAGAGAAACAGATAAGCCATACCGGTGAGTATCTCGTAGAAATTGATGACAAGGTCGGCACCGCTGCTCTCAATCTCGTCGGCAATGAAACACATGCTCTTCCTGTATTCGGGCAGCATGCGCAGGTTATAAGTCAGACTGTGACTGACGCTCGAACGCTTGTTGTCGGGCTTTGGCAGAAAATTCGGACTGTAGAATGACTTTACCTCAGTCCCGATGTTGCGTCGGAAGAAGTCGGGCAGCGAGCGCGACTTGCTGCGTCCCACCAACACTTTCGTCACCTCGTGCCCGTTGGAGCAGAGCAACTCCTTCATCGTGATGGCCTGCGTCATGTGGCCTCTTCCTTCTCCTTGCACTACAAATACTACTTTCATTCTTTTTCTCTTGTATTAATAATATTTTCGGGTACAAAGATATTCACATCATATTACATATCGTTGACAATGAGGTGAGTTATCCGTTAAGAATCCGTTTCGACGCATGTAACCCCAATTACATCTTTTCTTA
>JBJEAY010000839.1:0-4089 GCA_051869575.1 Prevotella sp.
CCCAATTAGCACTTGAATCGTAGTTGGGATCGTAAACCCACTTGATTGAATTATAGTTGGCAGACACTCCATATAATCCCAATCCAAAATCCGTGTCCTTCATTATCCAGCGCCAACGTCCGTCGTCAGTGCGTGGTCGCCACATAACGATGTTATTGCCAGGGAAGTCACGATTGTTGTAGTAGAGGTTGACGAGCATGAGATTAAGGAACTCCATGGTGTCCATCCACTTGTCATATTCAGCAAGTGTATGACCCTGCTCTGCGTAGAAATCCTTAAAGGCATTGTAGTTATCCCATGTGCCCTCCTTCAGTTCCCACCAGTTTTCAAACATGTCGAGGTCTTCAAGCCCGTCGTAGTTGGTGTAGATATTATCCTCATTGCTGCGCTCTCGTATATTGAGCATTCCCATGTATTCGCCGTTGAAATATACAATGGCAGGGCGATAGGCCTGAAAGTCGATGTCGCAATGGCGAGCTGTATTGAGTTGGATTATGGCATCTCGCTGGAAGAGGTAGTCGAAGTCGTTGCCGGCATTGCGAAGGGCTATCGACTTAAAGTCGGTGATGCCAGGGCGGTCGTCGGGGAAAAACTCATAGTTGAGTCGCTTCTCCCCGAAGCGCTTGTTGGCATATACGGCAAGCGACTTGCGGGCAGAGCCGCGAGTGGCTCCACCCATGATACGTGTTTCGCATAGTTGGTTGATCTGGCTCTCGTACCCCGGTTCGAAAAAGAACTCAATATTAATGGGTCGGCGCCAGTCAAACTCATAGTTTTTCTTGCCCGATTGGTAGGTGCCATCCACATAAATACCGATTTTGTTGTCATAGAGATACTTCTTGTTGGTGGATATGGAGATGACGGGCAATGTGATGTCGCGAGGGAAGAAGATATACGACTGGGCAGTGGAGCGGGGCGAGAGCATGCCATCGAGGAAGAGCTTCGCCTTGACAACGGTGGTTTGAGAGATAGAGATGGGTTGTTGATAGAGATAGCTCGTGCGCGTAGGCTCAGAGCCATCGGTGGTGTATCTTATCTCAGCGCCCTCGGAGCCTTCGGGGAGTGAGAGGGTGAGGGAGAACGGAGTGCCGTTTCTCATCACCTTGCCTTTAACACTAAAGACAGGAGCCCCGAGGATGTCCTTACATGTAGAGCCACAGTTGGCTGCTGCGGGAGTGGGCGTGGCCATATAGCCCCATGAGTCGCTGCCATCGGTCTTGCGACCATAGGCAATGTTTGGTGCGGGTTGTTTCTTCAGTCCTTCCACCTTATCTATCAGTTCGCCGTTGGAGAAGAGATATACGGCACAACCTTTGCCCGACTCGAGACGGAAGGGAGTGTGAAGACCTTGCTCCTCCTTGTCGCAATATACGAGGATGTAAGAGCCAGGTTGTAGGGTTTTGTTGGGGAGAGGCCAGGCTTTATTTGGGTCGTTCTCATCTGAGATAGATAGTGAGTTGAGATTGACAGCAGTGGTGCCACTGTTGTAGAGTTCCACCCATGAATCTGGGAACTCGTTGATGTCGTCCATCACGCAGTCGATATTTGACTGCATGAGCTCGTTGATGATTACTTGAGCCTTAGTTGATACTGGGCTTGCAAATGTCGTAGTAAGCACGAAAGCTGTTAATAGGGTTGTTTTTTTGGTTGTCATGATTTTGGATAATTAATTAGATAATTAATTGGGGATTATTGGGGATTTTCCGGGTTATCCGGATTATCTGGATTATTTAGGGGAGGGATAGGGATAGGCATATCTTGTCTTGGAGGGCGCGGGCGGGACTGTCTTTTAGGGAGCCGTTGTTGATGATAGCAAAGCAGAGAGTGTGGTTGTTGGCAGTGGTTAAGTAGCCGGCGAGAGATTGCACGGCAGAGAGGGTGCCTGTCTTGGCTCTCACGTTGTCGGCAGTGAAGGCATTGCGCATACGGCGCTTTAGGGTGCCGTCAGAGCCGGCAATGGGCAGTGAGGGATAGAGATGTAGATAGACATTGCTGTTGCGATAGGCATACTTGAGCATTTCCACCTCTAATTCGGCAGATGCATAATTATATAATGATAGACCGCTGCCGTCGGCAAATACATAGTCAGATGGATTGAGTCCGAGCTTGCGCACAAGACGCTTGATGATGTTGCGAGCATCCTGGGCAGAGGCAGGGCGATTGCCAGAAGAAGCCGCAAGCTGATAGAAGATCGACTCGGCATAGAGATTGTCGCTGTCCTTCATCATGCGCATTAGAATCTGGTCGATGGAATGAGTGCGGTCAACGAGCTCGTAGGCATCAGCTGGTGTGTCGCCCTCAATGACATCACCAGTGATTATGATACCGGCATCCACCAACTCACTGACAAACCTCTCCATGAAGTTGTCCTTGCGCGAGATAAGCAAGGGGGAGAGCACAGGATTGTCGTCGTCCCAACACCATCCCCAACCGAGGCGATCCTCGTTCTTCATCATCTTGTCGGCAACAAGGCAACCCCTTATTGTGTCAACACCAAGAGAGCGAATACCCTCGACAAAGGCCTTTAGGTCATCAGAGTTGAAGCGGGGATCGAAACCGCCCACGCAATACACGTCGCCCGTGAGCACATTGTCAGTGACGGAGCCAGTGTAGCGCAGTGAGGTGCGAAACTGATAGGAGCCGCCCAGGCGGTCGATGGCAGTGATGGCAGTGATGAGCTTCATGGTGGAGGCAGGGCGGAGGGTCTTTCTTTCGTTATAGCGGAAGATGGTGCTGTCGGCGGTGAGGTCATATACCATGATGCCGATGTTGGACTTGGCAAGGAGGGGGGAGGAGGAGATGAGGGCGGAGAGCCTTGCTCTCACGTTGTCGGGCCAGGGGAGGGAATCGGCGGGCAGGCTGACTGAATCGGCGGGCAGGCTGACGGAATCAGCCTGAACGGTGGCTGGGCAGACGGAATCTGGCTCGACAGAGAGGCTGTCGATGGACTGGGATTGGAGTGGCAATGTGGCAATAAATGCCAATAAAAAAGTGAAAATTGTCTTCATCGGGTGCAAAATTACTCAAAAATCGAGGAAAATACAAAAAATTACGCAACTCTTTTCCTTTATATCAATAAAAATACTTAAATTTGCAGCGAAATAAAGAAAGAACACATGGTATATAAGTACGACTTTCTGATTATCGGCGCAGGAGTCGCCGGTATGAGTTACGCCCTTAAGGTAGCAAGAGCGCACAAAGGTAAGGTGTGCATGATATGCAAGACTTCCCTCGACGAAGCCAACACGTCATTTGCACAAGGTGGAGTGGCTTCGGTGACAAACCTGGAGCTCGACAATTTCGACAAGCACATCGAGGACACGATGATTGCCGGCGACTATATCAGCGACCCCAAAGCAGTGGAGTTGGTGGTGAAGAATGCGCCAGAGCAAATACGTGAACTGGTGGAGTGGGGTGTGAACTTCGACAGGAAGGAGAACGGAGAGTTCGACCTCCATCGCGAGGGCGGTCACTCGGAGTTTCGTATCCTGCATCACAAGGATGATACAGGAGCCGAGATACAACGCGGATTGATGGAGGCAGTGCGCCAGTGTCCCGACATCACAATCAAGGAGAACCACTTCGCCGTGGAGATTATCACCCAGCACCATTTGGGAGCGAGGGTGACACGCCGCACTCCCTACATCAACTGCTATGGAGCATACGTGCTGAATCCTGAGACAGAGAAGGTGGATACCTATCTGAGTAAGGTGACGGTGATGTGCACAGGCGGTTGCGGCGCCGTATATCAGACAACCACCAACCCCGTGATAGCCACAGGTGACGGTGAGGCAATGGTGTATAGGGCAAAGGGAACAGTGGCAGACATGGAGTTTGTGCAGTTCCATCCCACTGCATTGTATCACCCAGGCGAGACACATCCCGCCTTCCTCATCACCGAGGCCATGCGTGGATATGGCGGTATATTGAAGTTGCCCAATGGCGAGACCTTTATGGAGAAATACGACGAGCGACTGTCGCTTGCACCCCGCGACATTGTAGCAAGGGCAATCGACAAGGAGATGAAGATACACGGACTCGACCACGTGTGCCTCGATGTCACTCATAAAGACCCCGAGGAGACACGTA
>JBJEAY010000840.1:0-4067 GCA_051869575.1 Prevotella sp.
AAACACGATAAGAGAAAACCAGTCTTTAACGAACGGACATTTCATAATATATTGGGAGTGAGTGCTCTGTCAAGAATTACTTATCAATAGAATATATGACTAGGATATGAAACGAATCCTATTAATCACCGAAAACCTCGGCTCTGGCGGAGCTGAGCGGCAGATATGTGGTTTGTCGGCAATGCTGACGAAAGCTGGTTACCCTTGCCGTCTGATTACTTACGTGGAGAACCAGTTCTATGAGCCTTATCTGTGCCAGCATGGGGTGGACTATGAACTGGTTCGAGAACTATGGGACAAAAAGACACGTGTGCTCAAAACGGCGAGATACGTCAGACGGTATAAGCCGGATGTGGTGATTTCCTATTTGCCTTCCGTGAATCAGACGATGTGTTTGGCAAAATTGTTGTTCAAGGCGAAACTGATTGTTTCGGAGAGAAACAACAACACTTGCATCACTCGCCAAGACAAGATACAGTTCAATCTGTATCGAATGGCAGATGCGATTGTTCCCAATAGTAACAGCCAAGGAGAGTTTATCCGGAAATACTTTCCGTTTCTTGCCTCCAAGGTTCATCCGATAATCAATTTCGTGGATGTAAAACGCTTCGCGCCTTCCGAGGTTCCTACTCAAAATGATGGTTTAAGGATAATAACTGTGGCTCGTTACACACAACAGAAGAATGTGCTGACTTATATGAAGGCCGTTCGTATGGTCAAGGCGATGGGCTTGAAGGTTCACTTTGACTGGTATGGTGACAAAAAGCATAATGCTACCTATTATGCTGAGGTAGAGAAAGAATACCGTTTGCTTGATATTGCGGATTACCTTACGCTTCATGAACCGAATCAAAAGATTGAGGAGGAATACCGCAAGTCAGATATTTTCTGTCTTCCAAGCTTGTTCGAGGGATATCCGAATGTGGTGGCAGAGGCTATGTCTTGTGGTTTGCCCGTTATATGCAGTAACGTCTATGAGAATCCTTATATCGTGGAAGAGGGAGTGAATGGATTCCTATTCAATCCGGAAAAAGCGGAAGAGATGGTGAAGGCAATCAGACAAATCATATCCCTGTCACCTGAAGAACGTTGGCAGATGGGGTTGCGTAACCGCCAACTCTGTCTGGAACGTAATACGGAAGAGGCGTTTCTTAAATCGTATGTGGAGTTGATAGAAAAATAAACTATAACAATATGTCAAATTTCAGTCAATTATATCGAGCAGATATAGCAAGATATGGTGGTCATCCAGAACCATACATAAAAGTATTTCTTTACTTATACCGCAAGGCTATTGTGACAGACTTCAAGCCTGTAAAGTTATTCTATAAGGCTTTATTTCGCCTTTGGTCAAATCGTAGAGGTCTTGAAATGAGTGCTCTAAGACAAATTGGGGGGGTATTTATTTAGGTCATGCCTATAATATTACAATAAATCAAAAGGCTCGAATCGGACGTAACTGCAATATCCACAAAGGTGTGGTTATAGGGCAGACGAATCGAGGAAAGCATAAAGGTGTTCCTACCATCGGCAATGAAGTGTGGATTGGTATCAATGCTGCTATTGTGGGTGGAATTACCATTGGAGATGATGTATTGATTGCTCCGAACAGTTTTGTCAATGTAGATGTACCTTCCCACTCTGTCGTGTTTGGTAATCCTTGCATTATCAAGCATCGAGATTGGGCAACAGAAGGGTATATAAACCATAAAGTTTAATTTGACAACAATGAAATTCAAGAAACTGATATGCCTTGCAGCCTATTATGGCTTTGCAAAGCATTTGCCGTCTTCTACCAGCCCGATGACCCATTGGGTAAGGACAATGAGGCGTGCAGTATGTCGCCCTTTGTTTGATTATTGTGGTGACAATGTGAATGTTGAGAAAGGTGCTTATTTTGCCGCTGGGGGGGGGTATTTCTATCGGTTCAGGTAGTGGTCTCGGTGTGAACTGTTTAGTCCATGGGCCGCTTGAGATTGGTGAGAAGGTGATGATGGGACCTGATGTGGTCATCCTGACACATACGCACAATATTGACCGTACGGATATTCCCATGGGGGATCAAGGATCAAGAGTGGCAAAAGTGACTATCGGTAATGACGTGTGGATTGGTATGCGCTCCATTATCATGCCGGGAGTGAAAATTGGTAATGGTGCAGTGATAGGTGCAGGTGCGGTAGTTACCAAAGATGTGCCGGACTATGCCATTGTGGGCGGAGTGCCGGCAAAAGTAATCAAGTTTAGAAAATGAAGAAAAAAGTATTGGTTATAGGCTATTTTGGCCACAATACAAACCAATTGGATGGACAGACCGTGAAAACTCGTGATGTCTATCGATTGGTGGGTGAACAGACAAACGGAGACGTTGATTATTATGATACGGAAGACTTCCAGTACAAAAGGTTGTCGATTTTTACGATGTTTTGGAAAGTTATAAGATGTCGTACGCTGTTCTATCTTCCTGCTCATAATAACCTGAAATATATCTTCCCATTTATTTTTGTACTGTCTGCCATATTCAGAGTGCAGATACATTACTTCGTTGTAGGTGGTTGGCTGAGAGAATTCCTCATGCCATTACCGCTGCATAGGGTAATGTTGAGACGAATAGAGGGAATTCATGTGGAAACGAAACGTCTGAAGAATGAATTGGAGGAGTATTTCCATTACGAGAATGTGGACCTTTTTCCTAACTTCCGCTTCTTCGAGTTTGATCCGAAACGATTTGAGTCAGAGAAGTTGCGCATTGTGTTTATGGCTCGAGTGAACAAGATGAAAGGGCTGGACTGGATTTTTGAGTTGGCTGAAACTATAGAAGAGCAACATTTGCAAGAACGGTTTTCCATCACATTCTACGGTCCTGTTCATGAGGGGGACAAAGCCTATTTTGAGGAGAACGTTTTGAGATTTTCTTTTGTAGAGTATAAAGGGGCTTTGGAACCCAAGGATATTTATGAGGCGTTGAGCAAGTATGATGTTATGCTTCTTCCAACGCATTATTATACCGAAGGACTTCCCGGATCTGTAGTGGATGCCTATATTTCTGGTATTCCTGTAATCGTAACGGAATGGAAACATTCGCATGAGTTTGTTAAGGATGGCGTAAGTGGTTTTATCGTGCCGTTTGAGAATGGTCAGAAAGAGCTTTTCAATAAAGTCATGCTTCTGGAAAAGGACAGGAATCTGCTACATCAGTTACAGGCAAATGCGTTGCAAAAGCGGATGGAGTTTGCACCTCCTTCGGCAAGAGAGAAATTGAAGTGCTATTTGAAAATTCCCCCAGTTTCGCGTTAACAGTTAACACCTAAATAGGGTGTGATGACGAAGAAATCTGGAGAAATATTGTTTGGAAACCAGAATGTTCATATCTTTGTTGTGTGAGCGGTAAAGAGCGTAATAATAAATACATAAAACTGGCAGACTATGATTAGCAAGGAAGTGCAAGCAATGATTCCGAAGATACAGAGTTTCTGCGTTAGCCAGCCTATTAAAAAGGCATGGTTGTTCGGCTCGTGCTCACGAGGTGAAGAAACCAGTGAGAGTGATATCGACCTGCTTGTTGAATATGACCGACTGAATGAACGTATTTCTTTAATGCGAATTGCGGGTATGATGATTGGACTGGAAGACTTGCTGAGTAGAAAAGTTGATATGGTTGAATCGGGCAGGTTGCTTCCTTTTGCGCAAGAGTCTGTTGACCGGGATAAGCTGTTGGTATATGAGAGAAAGAATTAAGGATCGTGGGCGTTTGGAACACATTCTAAGTGCTATCAACGGCATAATGACAGACAAAGAGTTATCAAAATGATATTCCTGCCTTAAAACCATTGACTATGCGTTTACCTATCACGAATACAGGGAGATGAGTCCAGTGAGAGCTACGTTTTGGGTGGTGATGAATATCTTCGGGAATGCGTATAAGAAATTGTTTTATGTGAAAAAGGTATGAAACGACTGTTTGAAGTGGTGGCAAGCGGCAGTCGTGGAGAGAGCCATCCCTCAGTCTTTCAGACAAGAGAGAGGGATGACTTTTACTCCATCGGGACGGGTATAGGCCATGTGACCAC
>JBJEAY010000841.1:0-4039 GCA_051869575.1 Prevotella sp.
AGAAGCGAGTTCTTCTGTTGACGCTTGTCCTCTATATATATTCCTGTGCTTTTTCCGCTTGCCGTAGCACCCACTTCGTTTCTTCTGACAGATGTCCACTTGATGGGATTAAGCACTTCTATCTTGGTCACTTGCCATCTCATAGCATATTTCTTGAACAGGATGGCTTCAAATATAGCTCGAGCTGCAGATGGGGTAATAACGTCATAGCTCACTCGCTCCACCTTCAGTTCCGGTCGGGTGAAGCAAGCATAGTCGCCCCACACCTCCAAGCAGTATTCTTTGTCTGTATAATCCATGTTATTCCTTGTTTTTATCTTTAATTCTGTTTTGCAAATCCTCAAGCCATTTCAGGTCTTCCGCATCCGCATCTTTAGCTTCTATCAGTTTTCGCTTGCTGTCGAATTTGTCATAGACCATTCTGGCATATTTTTCCATCTCACTGTTTGATATGCTTCCATTTCCCTTAAGAATGTCATACCCTTGGAATGAAAGGAGGCTATCCACATTCCCTCTCCAGAAATCAAGCGTCAGACATTTTCGGTCTTTGACTCTCAATTCTGCCGATTCAAGAAAAAGCATCACCAACCTGTTAAGTTTATCTATTTCTTCCTCAAAAAGATAATTCTTGGCTACGACAATATCTGCTTTACGCACAATACTTCCTTTCCACGAAGTCAATCCCATGTTTGGCTTGGAAGCATCTGCACGTAATGACACTATTTCCGCTGCCGTATTATGAGTAACGGCATAGAGCAATTTGTTTTGTGTTTCCGCGAAAAACATTTGCGTGGCTTTTTCTTTTGTCTCGTAATCGCTACTCAGCTTGAACAAGTCGCGCAGTTTCTGATAGAACCGTTTTTCGCTTGACCTGATGTCGCGGATTCTTTGCAGAAGTTCATCAAAATAGTCAGGTCGTCCATCAGGATTCTTGAGTCGTTCGTCGTCCATGACAAACCCTTTGACAAGATACTCCGAAAGATGGCGAGTCGCCCATTGACGGAATTGAACACCTCTGACACCTCTAACACGATAACCGATTGCAAGTATCATCTCCAAAGAATAGCAAATGACATTGTATGTCTTGCCATCGGAGGCAGTTATTAAATAATCTTTAATAACTGAATTAGCATCTAACTCATTCTCTTTTAGGATGTTAGATATATGGTAGCAGATGTTTGGCACCGAGGTCCCAAAAAGGTCTGAAATTTGTGATTGGTTGAGCCACACCTTGCCGTCACGTGTCATTAACGAGACGTTTGTCTTACCATCAGGTGTGGAATAAATTATAATATCATGTTGTTCTTTATCCATTTCTTATTAAGATTATATTGTTAATATTTCATTCATCCAGTGGTTATCGAGCCTTAACCCGATATTTTCGTCGTATTGCGCACGGTCGCCCACCACATTGATGCCTTCGATGACTTCTTCGATGGCTCCATAGCTCAAGAGTTTCTGGAAGTCCCGGTCATGAATGTTCACGCAATATTGCGATAACTGCTTCATCAACGAATAGGAAATGCCATCATTTTTTATTCGCTCAACGAGTTCCATGCTATCGCCCATATTCACAACGACAGTTTTTCCTGTTTCTTCAATGAGCCTAAACACCTTAGAGGCTTCTTCGAAGCACATTTCCTTGGGTTTATACAGCAGTGTCTTGATATCCTTTTGGTCAAATGTTTCCTTCCGGCAATATAGTTGCCTGAAATACTCTGTCATGGTTTCCGGAGCAAACCAGTCTTTGACATCGGTCATATTGAGCCTCGCATTGTTGGCATCCTTTATGCTTCCATGGAGAATATGCTCTTTGGCTATGCTGAACACGTATGTAGTCGCCACATCCAGCTTACCCTCGCGATTGCATCTTCCTGCCGCTTGTAGGATGGAGTCAAGTCCTGCCTCTTGCCTATAGACTGCGGGGAAGTCGATATCCACACCTGCTTCTATCAGTTGTGTTGCCACAACCCTAATTACAGTTTCCGAATCGTCAGACAATGCTTGCTTAATCGTCTGAATGGAGTTGGCAACATGTCGAGGGCACATCATTCTTGACAAGTGAATGGTCAATCCCTCCTTGGGAAGACGCTCGAATATCTCCCTTGCATCATTGCGCGTATTCACTATACACAACACCCTATTATGTCGTGATAATCTCTCGGCTATTTCATCATACGTACAGCCATTGTCGTCTATCTTCAAGCACACCCTTCTCAACTTATCGTGAAGAGCATATTCCTTCGGTATGATTTCCGTTATTTTATCTATGCCCTGAAATGCAGCTTTGGGATTGCACCCCTCTATCAGTCCACTGAGCACAGGTTGGCTTGCCGTGGTAAACAATACGGATATGCCAAACATCCGCTGATAAGACTTCAAGGCATCTACTATTGGCTGAAGAAATTCCGTAGGCAACGTCTGAACCTCATCGAGAATTATGACGCTATTGACAATATTGTGCAACTTGCGACAATCCGATGGCTTATGGCTGAACATCGACTCAAACAGTTGCACGTTTGTTGTTACCACTATAGGATAGTCCCAATTCTCTGTGGCAAGCTTTGCCTTGTGCTGCATGTCATTGCTTTTGAGAGATTGAGGGTCGAAATTGCTATGATGCTCCAAAACGGCTTCCTCGCCGAATATCTGTTTCAGTATAGAAGCTGTCTGTACAATAATACTTGTATAAGGAATTGCTATGATTATCCTTTTCATACCATGATGAACAGCATGCCTTAATGCCCAAACGAGAGAGGATAGAGTCTTGCCGCCCCCTGTCGGTACAGTCAGACTATAAAATCCTTTTTCCACATCAGATATGCTTATGCACCTCTCCTGTACTTGTCTTCTGATTGTGTTAACCTCTGACTTGGCACTACCTTTCTGAAGGCTGTCAATGTATGCTTCCAATAAGGGCAAAAGCGATTCCAACTTGATGTCATTCATACGCTTACGTGCAGACTCTTCATCCATAAACAATTCCGTGTCAAGATAATCGGCATCCACAAGACAAGAGAACAACATTCTCGACAGATGATTTGCATCTGGTGTCATTCCCTTGCATCCTTTAATTGGGGACAATGAAAAAGGAGGGCGATTGAGTTGAATCTTCTCCACACATCTGTTTACATCTGATGGTATATCTTTTTTCAGTGTTTCTTCAATCTGGCAATAGTCATGCAATCCCGAATGATGCGAAATAATCTGATTGCATAGCAGGCTTGCAGAACCATTACCATATATGCTTTTCGCGAGTAACCCTCCCACAAAAGCATGATAATGTTCTCCTGAGACTGTTAGTTCTGGGCGGAATCCACTGTTCTTCATGATGTATTCCTGGAATGTCTTTTGCTCTTTTCCCTTATCATGAAGAAGCCCAAGTGCTCTTCCCCAACTTCCCATACCAAACTCATTAGCAAAACTTTCAGCCAGCCTTGCTACTCCATTAAGATGGTCTTCATTGCTTTGGAAGATATATTTGTCTCCTGTAACATCCTTTCTGACGTGAGAGATGTATTTCGGTATTGACGAATCAAGTTCCATATTAATCTTTATTTGATGGTTCAACATCTTTATCTAATAAATCTTGGTCTTTTTGTCCTTTAAAGAAACGCTTTGCGGACAACGGAGAAACGACTTGGCGGCCTGTCTTGGCTTCCAATTGTTCGCGAGCCACTCTTGCTACATCGCCGCCATCGGCAGCACACTTCATATTATCCTCTAATGTCTGGGGATTCTTGGATTTTGTGATGCTTGTAGTTGAGAGTTCTGCCAGCATATTCAACACTAATTCCTCGTTGGTCATGTTGTCGCGCAGATTCTCTTTCTTCAGGCCTTTAAACTGCTTGTATTCCTTGGCACTTTTGCCTGCCCAATGCTGATAGATAATGTCAGTAAGGGTGGCATACTGGATGCCTTCTTCCACGTTGTGGAGCTTCCATTGGTCGGTCAGGTCCTTGCGTATCTCGATGCTCTTGAGACGTTGGTTAATCCAATTGTCGGAGTAGCCAAGTCGTTTGTAGTCCATCATGGCCTA
>JBJEAY010000842.1:0-4037 GCA_051869575.1 Prevotella sp.
GGTGGTATACTTTTTAATTATTAGGGGTGGTATACTTTTAAGTTAGAATATACACGAAGAGGGATTGATTGGCAGAAATGGTTTGAGATGGCTATTAAAAGACTAAAAATCGGTCGGTTTTCCCGAAATCCGACCGTTAATGTCGAAATCCGACCGTTAATGTCGAAATCCGACCGTTAATGTCGAAATCCTACCGCTTTTGATGTGATTTTAGCGGATTTTTTATCTTCCGGATTTCCAAATAATCAGTATATTCCTTTGTCAATTCAATAAAATGTGTTACTTTTGCAGCAAATTTCACATTTTTATATTTATAAGCAAGAAATAACATTGGATTATGAATGAGAAAATAGACGTGAACGAAAGAATGAGGAGGGCGGAGGAATACTTCGTCAAGGGATTTAATTGCTCGCAGGCTGTGGTGGCTGCTTATGCCGACCTGTATGGATATACCGAGGAGCAGGCTCTGAAACTGAGTGCCGGTATGGGCGGCGGTATGGGTAGGCTGAGGCTCACTTGCGGTGCAGTGGCTGGAATGGCTATCCTGGCGGGAATGGAGTGCGGTTCGGCGGATGCTGACGACCGCGAGGGTAAGTCGGCCAATTATAAGGTTGTGCAGGAGTTGGTGAGCCGATTCCAAAAGATTTACGGGACGATTATCTGCTCGGAACTGCTGCAACTGAAGAAGGATACGCCTCTGACATACGAGGCATCGGAGCGCACGGCCGAGTACTACAAGTCGCGCCCGTGCCTGAATCAGGTGATTACGTGTGCGAAGATATTCGGCGACTATCTCAATGAAGTTGGCGAGGCTCAGGAGTAGTGGATTTCGACAGTGATGACATAAGGAGTTGTTTGGTTGGCAAAATGATATTAAATAGGCAATATTAGCATAAAAATGCAATGTTTGTTGTTATATATCAGTTATTTTTGTCATTTTTGCAAGAAAAATGCCGAATAATTTGGTAGTGTCGAAAAAAGTAGCGATATTTGCAGTCGAAAAGAAAGAATTTGAGAATTAAAAAGCATATTTATGGCAGAAAAATTGGAAGTAAAGGAGTTGGACCAGGTAGTTGTCCGCTTCTCAGGTGACTCCGGCGACGGAATGCAGTTGGCCGGAAACATTTTCTCCACGGTGTCAGCCACTGTGGGTAATGGCATTTCAACGTTCCCCGACTATCCGGCAGATATCCGCGCCCCGCAAGGCTCGCTTACGGGTGTGTCGGGATTCCAGGTGCACATCGGTGCGGGAAAGGTGTTCACCCCCGGTGACAAGTGCGACGTGCTGGTGGCTATGAATGCCGCCGCCCTCAAGACACAGTACAAGTATGCCAAGCCCCAGGCCACTATCATCATCGACACCGACAGCTTCGGACCGAAGGACTTGGAGAAGGCGCAGTTTAAGAGTGAGGACTATCTCGGCGAGATGGGTATCGACCCCGATCGCGTAGTGCAGTGCCCTCTGACCACGATGGTGAAGGATTGCCTGGCCGACAGCGGTATGGACAACAAGTCGGTGCTCAAGTGCCGCAACATGTTTGCACTCGGTATCGTGTGCTGGCTCTTCAATCGCGACCTCAACCTCGTTGCCAACTTCCTGCGCGACAAATTCGCCAAGAAGCCGCAGATTGCCGAGAACAACATCAAGGTGGTGCAGGCAGGATTTGACTATGGACACAACACCCATGCCTCGGTGCCAGCCACTTATCGCATAGAATCCACCTCGAAGGAGAAGGGACGCTATATGGATATCACCGGAAACAAGGCTACGGCCTACGGACTCATTGCCGCTGCCGAAAAGGCTGGCATGCAGCTCTATCTCGGTTCTTATCCTATCACCCCTGCCACCGACATCCTGCACGAGCTGTCAAAGCACAAGTCATGCGGAGTAATCACCGTGCAGTGTGAGGACGAGATCTCGGGATGTGCCAGTGCCGTGGGAGCATCGTTCGCCGGTGCCCTTGCAGCCACATCCACATCAGGCCCGGGCATCTGTCTGAAGTCGGAGGCTCTCAACCTCGCCGTAATCGACGAACTTCCCTTGGTGGTCATCGACGTTCAGCGTGGTGGTCCATCTACAGGACTTCCCACCAAGAGTGAGCAGACCGACTTGCTGCAGGCACTCTACGGACGCAACGGCGAGAGCCCGATGCCGGTGATTGCCGCTCTGAGTCCCACCGACTGTTTCGACGCTGCCTATCAGGCATCCAAGATTGCCGTGGAGCATCTCACTCCCGTAATCCTGCTCACCGATGCTTTCATCGCCAACGGTTCGGCTGCATGGAAGTTGCCCACCATGGAGGGTCTCGAAGCCATTAAGCCTCATTATGTCACTCCCGAGCAGAAGGGCAAATACACTCCATACGAACGCGACCCCGAGTCGAAGGTGCGCTATTGGGCAATCCCCGGTCAGGAAGGATATACCCACATCCTCGGTGGACTGGAGAAGGACGGCAAGACGGGTGCCATATCCACAGAGCCCGAAAACCACAACATCATGTGTAAGTTGCGTGCCGAGAAGGTGGCAAATATCCCCGTGCCCGACTTGGAGGTGCTTGGCGACAAGGACGATGCCGACCTGCTCATAGTAGGTTTCGGAAGCACCTTCGGTCATCTCTATTCGGCAATGGAAGAGTTGCAGAAGCAGGGCAAGAAAGTGGCTCTCGCACAGTTTAAGTACATTAATCCGCTGCCCAAGAACACCGCCGAGGTGCTCCTTAAATATAATAAGGTGGTAGTGGCAGAGCAGAACCTCGGACAGTTTGCAGCTTATCTGCGCTCCAAGGTGGATGGCTTCGTTCCCTATCAGTATAATGAAGTTAAGGGACAGCCCTTTGTCGTTGCAGAACTCACAAAGGCTTTCGCCCAGTTACTCGAAAAATAAACGTCAATAAAGAAAAGAAAGTTATGAAATATACAGCTCAAGATTATAAGAAGGGCCAGCCTCGCTGGTGCCCTGGATGTGGCGACCACTTTTTCCTCGCATCACTCCACAAGGCAATGGCAGAATGTGGTGTGGCACCATACGAGACGGCAGTGATTTCGGGTATCGGATGTTCGAGCCGACTGCCATATTACGTTAATACTTACGCAATGCAGACCATCCACGGTCGTGCGGCAGCCATCGCCACAGGTGCTAAGGTGGTCAACCCCAATCTGACGGTGTGGCAGATAAGCGGTGACGGCGATGGACTCGCAATCGGCGGTAACCACTTCATACACGCCATGCGCCGTAACATCGACCTCAACATGATTCTGCTCAACAACAGAATCTACGGACTTACCAAGGGACAGTACTCGCCAACGAGTCCACGTGGCTTCGTCAGCAAGTCAAGTCCTTACGGAACAGTGGAAGATCCCTTCCGTCCCGCAGAACTCTGCTTCGGTGCCCGCGGACACTTCTTCGCCCGCTCGGTGGCTACCGACGCTCCCGAGACGGTGGAGATACTCAAGGCTGCCTATAAGCACAAGGGAGCCGCAGTGTGCGAGATACTGCAGAACTGCGTCATCTTCAACAACGGTTGTTACGACCCTATATATAATAAGGAGGGACGCAAGAAGAACGCTATCTACGTGAAGCACGGACAGCCCCTCATCTTCGGCGAGAACAACGAATATGGCCTCGTGCAGGAGGGATTCGGCCTGAAAGTGGTGAAGATAGGTGAGAACGGTATCACCGAGAAGGATATCCTCGTTCACGACGCCCATTGTGAGGACAACACGCTGCAGCTGAAGCTCGCCATGATGGACAACGAGCACGGATTCCCCGTAGCCCTCGGAGTAATCCGTGATGTTGAGGCTCCCACATACGACGAAGCCGTGCATCAGCAGATTGAAGAGGTGAAGGGTCAGAAGAAGTATCATAACTTTATGGAACTTCTTGAGACCAACGACACTTGGGAAGTTAAGTAAAAAACATATTAGAATGAAACGATTTTGCAAAGTGAAAATTGCAAAACCGTTTCATTCTTGTTATTTTTTTAATACTTTAACCTAAAAAGAATTACTAAACAAAAAATTCTTTGGATAATGTTTTG
>JBJEAY010000843.1:0-4034 GCA_051869575.1 Prevotella sp.
ACCGTTTGCAATAGCCTCATCAGCCGACTGTACAATGTTGTGCCATAACGACAAAGCCGACCTTGCGGGTATGTCTCCACTGATGTCGTTGCAAGTATTGCAAGTCCACATATTCATATTATTGGCATCATACACGGCACGCATTTCCTGCGGTGTAAATATGTCATACAACGACACACCGCAAGTGGTGTTCTGCATATCTGAAGCAATACAATGCAATTCGCTCAACAGGTCAATAGGCGATGCCACACATGAGGGGTCATTGAACAAGGAAGATATAAGACGGTCGGGATTAATGTTAATCACTCGCGGTGTATGTGCGATAAGCGAATCTTCCTGTGGCGAACTATAAGCTATATAGGGCATATACCTTCTGTTGGCTTCAGCAGTGATTTTCATATGGGTATTCAATGACTGAAGGCGCAACAGAAAAGCATTCATGCTCATAATACACCTTCCCACTATACTCGAACGGGCGGAAACACATACATCACCATCCAGAACCTCAGGCCACCTGCTAAACATTCGTTCTGCAATTCCCTCTTGCTGGCGAGTTCCCAAGATTGTGAGATCTCCTCCCCTGCCCTTGGCATCTTCCCAAATTAAAAGCAGTCTGCGGCGCACATCTTTGCCGAGTGGAGTGAGTGCGGTAGTGTCGGCGAATGACTCCAAAACCCTTTCATACCTTTCATCCGAAGGCAACCATCTCGACCCGTGTCTTCCAAAATGAGAAATATAGAATGGACGGAACCCTTCGGGCACTTGTGTCTCTGTTAATGTCGAATCATAATGATAGGCATAATATATACCGCCCATCTGCTCATAAGTAATGGTGTCACCACCATGGGCTTTTACGCCCATTGCCAGTAACACCATTGAGAGAATATATATGGATCTTGAAATATTCATATATTACTTATAACCATTGTTTTGTTCCCAGTTTGTATTTTCGTTCATCACACTCTGCGGTACAGGAAACAATCTTCTTGTCTTGTCAAACTGTGCATTAGGGAATCCTTTTTTGTGGAATCCGTATTCATTCTCGAATGTGCCGAATCTAATCATGTCGTTACGACGCCAGTTTTCATCGAAGAACTCCCTTCCGCGCTCGTCGAGCAATTCCTGCAGCGAAGGATTATGGTCGATTTCCGGTGCATGAACATAATGCCTTATCTGGTTCATCAATGATTGTGGCGTATCACCGTTGGTTGCGTTTGCACCTCTAAGGATAGCCTCGGCCTTGGTCAGAATTATGTCTGCAAATCTGAAGATTGGAACATCGTTACTCTGGTTGCGGCCATAGGCAGAATACTCGTTGGGGTTGGGATAGAATTTTATCGAGCGCCAACCTTGTCTCCATCCATTTGCGTCTGCACCGGCATTAAGTTGCTCTTCACCGCCCTCTTTAAGAGTTATCGTCTTGGTGAATTCCAACTGTTCATCCTTGTACATATAAGGTACGGTTGTTTCGTCGCCTGTCAGAGGGTCGTGCACGAACACCTTGCCTCCAAGCACAGCCTTGTTGCGGTCATCGCCTTCAAGAGAAAACAGATTTGCAAACTCCGGGTTCATAGCAACAATTCCTGCACATGAATTTTTCATCACTCCGCCATAATAGCCCACGGGCGAGCCGCTGTCAATCTTGCGGAACGAGCGGTAACGCCCGTACACCAATCCCTGAGCACTCACGCAGTCATAAGGCATTGCATATATAAAATCGGCTATTTGTGCTCCATTGTCATAAAGGAATTTCTTGCGATACTCATCATCAAGATTAAACTTTCCGCTTGCTATGATTTCATCGCAATACTTTACGCAATCATTAAGTCTGACATTCGCTGTAGTCGATGCATCATATTTGGTGACATCACCACAAGTATATACCCCCCAATTGATATACAGCTTCACGAGCAGGGCTTCAGCCATCCATTTGTTGGGCTTTCCGTATGTCGCCATATTATTCTCTTCTGAGAGTCGTGGAAGACTTTCAAGAATTTCCTTCTCAATGAACTCGGCAACTTCCTTACGCGGTTTGCGCTCGATAGCCTCGCCTTCGTCATAGAGTCGGTCGAGCACAGGCACATCCCCATAACTGTCCATAAGTATGAAATGATAGAATGCCCTCATTACTCTTGCCGCCGAGACATATGAGAGAGTCAAATCATCTGTTTTGCCCTCAAACTCAGCCAACACCTTATTGCATTTTGTTATTCCCCCAGCTATGTCTCCCCAATAGTTAAGGGTTTTGTCCTCTGCCTTAAAGTTGTGCAGAGAGGGATTGACATTCTCAGCACCATCGTAATAGTCACCGTCAAAACTTAGTCCTGTGGCTTCGTCTGACGAAAAGGTCATATATCTATTGTAACTGTTGCCCAACACGCCACGGAATGCATAATACACATCTGCCATTTTTCCCTCAAGAGCAACTTCCGACTGTGTGGGATATTCGGTATATTGCGATTTTACATCCACATCGAGTCCTGTGCAACTTGCGGCTATTGTTGCAATCGCAGTTGCCGCAAATAGTTTTATATATCTTTTCATTTTTACTTTTTTTGTTTATTAGAAATTAACTTTCATTCCCACCATAAATGTGCGTGTATGTGGATAATAGCTGTCACGCCACTGGATACCAGGAGTCAAACCGCCCAGTTCCACTTCGGGGTCTGTGCCTTTATATCCGGTAATCGTAAACACATTGTTGCATGTGGCATAAAGCTGCAAATTATTTACCCAAGTGCCAATCTTGCCGAAATCATAAGCAAGTGACAATGTTGAAAGGCGCAAATAACTGCCATTCTCCAAATACCTGTCAGATGGATATTGAGAATTGACATCACCATATTTCTGGTCGGTCAAAGCCTCTTTCATCACATTCTTTCCCTGTGAAATCAGGTTCACCGAATTATATTGTGCCCTGAGAGCATTAAAGATCTTGTTGCCGACGACTCCTTGGAAGAACATGTTCAGCGACCATTTCTTATATGTCAGCGTATTGTTCCATCCGTATGTCAGCTTCGGTTGGGCAGAACCGGTTTTTGTCTGGTCGGTCTCAACTGGAGTTGTTGTGGTTTCTCCTGTTCGTTCTCCGGTCTTTGGATCATGCACATAAAACTGCGACACACCTTTTTCGTCATATCCAGCCCACTCGTATGTATAGAACTGTCCGATTGGGCATCCTTCCATAATGCGCTGCACGCTCACACCGGTATTTCCGGCAATGTTGGCATCAGCCTGTGCGATATAGTTGACCGAGAATGTCTGGTTTGACAGTTTCTTCACCTCATTCTTGTTATGAGAAACATTCAGAGTGGTGTTCCAGGTGAAATCTTTCGTCTGCACAGGCACTGCATTGATGGTAATCTCAATACCCCTGTTGGATATATCACCCACATTTGCCGTCATTGTGCCAAATGGATATCTGTTGGTAGAAACAGGGTAATAATATATCAAGTCAGACGTGCGCTTGTCATAGTATTCAATAGTACCATTAATCCTGTTATTAAAAAATCCGAAATCCAATCCTACGTTCAACATTCCTGTGCGCTCCCATTTAAGGTCGGGATTGGCATTGTTGTTGGCTCCAAGAGAGTGCATGTTATGTGCTACGCCATTGGCATCCACATATTGAAACCAACCCGTAACACCGTATGTAGGCAACGCTGTGTAGGCATCAAATCCAAGCGAATTGCCACTCACTCCATAACCAACGCGCAACTTTAAGTCATCAAAGACATTCAATGACTTGACAAACGACTCCTCGCTAAGTCTCCATGCCGCAGACACGGAAGGGAATGTAGCCCAACGGTTGTTCTTGCCAAATGCCGACGAACCGTCGCGACGCACGGTTGCCTGAATATTATATTTACTGTCAAATGAATAATTGACACGACCGTAGAACGAAATCATTCGCAATGTAGATTCTGCACCGCTCTCCACTCCGTCCATTCCGTCAATTGTATTTGCATACGAGAGATTATTATATTTCACATAATCATTATAGAAGTTCTTGACAGTAAGTCCGAATCCGTCAT
>JBJEAY010000844.1:0-4029 GCA_051869575.1 Prevotella sp.
AAAAATCGGTTGCCTCACGGCGACCGATCTCCAAAAAACAAACTACTTAAAAACTAATCTACTAAAACAAATCAAAAAAATATCTTTTATTCAATTCCATATAGGATAAATTTCATAAACTTTTCGGGTGCAAAATTAATAAATAATGTGTTACGCTCCAAATATTTTCGAAGGGAAAATATTAAAAAAGTGTAAAAACAACACGGGAATCGCATACTAACTACGCAATCCCCGTGTTTTTGCTATGTGGACTTTACAATTATTACATCATTCCGCCCATTCCCGGTGCACCGCCCATTGGAGCAGGATTCTCCTCGGGTTTATCCACGATGAGGCACTCGGTAGTGAGGAACATGCCTGCGATAGAGGCAGCGTTCTCAAGAGCGACGCGAGCCACCTTGGCAGGGTCGATCACACCAGCCTTGCGCAGATCCTCGAAGACATCAGTGCGGGCATTGTAACCGAAGTCGCCTTCGCCCTCGCGCACCTTCTGCACTACCACTGCACCCTCGCCACCGGCGTTGGCAACAATCTGGCGAAGAGGCTCCTCGATGGCGCGAACCACGATGTTGATACCAGTCTGCTCGTCGGCATTGTCACCCTTCACGTCCTTCAGGGCGTCGAGGGCACGGATGTAGGTTGTACCGCCACCGGCAACAACACCTTCCTCAACGGCAGCACGTGTGGCGCAGAGAGCGTCGTCAACGCGATCCTTCTTCTCCTTCATCTCAACCTCACTGTTGGCACCCACGTAGAGCACTGCCACGCCGCCTGCCATCTTGGCAAGACGCTCCTGCAGCTTCTCCTTGTCGTAAGAGCTTGTGGTGTTGGCAATCTCGTTCTTGATCATTGCCACACGGTCAGCGATTGCCTGCTTGTCGCCGGCACCGTTCACGATGGTGGTGTTGTCCTTGCTTACGGTCACCTTCTCGCATGAGCCAAGCATATCGAGAGTGGCCTGCTCAAGCTTCAAGCCCTTCTCCTCGCTGATAACAACACCGCCTGTGAGGGTGGCGATATCCTCGAGCATGGCCTTGCGGCGGTCGCCGAAGCCAGGAGCCTTGACTGCACAAATCTTCAAGCCGCCACGCAGACGGTTGACAACGAGTGTTGTCAGAGCCTCAGAGTCAACATCCTCGGCGATAACGAGCATCGGGCGTCCGCTCTCGGCAGCAGGCTGCAGGATGGGCAGGAAGTCCTTGATGTTGCTGATCTTCTTGTCGTAGAGCAGGATGTAGGGGTTGTCCATTGTGCACTCCATCTTGTCGGCATCTGTCACGAAGTATCCGCTCAGATAACCGCGGTCGAACTGCATACCCTCTACAACGTTTGTATATGTGTCGCGGCTCTTGCTCTCCTCGATGGTGATGACTCCGTCCTTGCTCACCTTACGCATGGCGTCGGCGATGAGCTTACCGATTTCGGGGTCGTTGTTGGCAGATACTGTGGCTACCTGCTCAATCTTGTCGTAGTTGTCGCCCACCTGCTCTGCATGGTCCTTGATATATGCGACAACGGCTGCAACGGCCTTGTCGATACCACGCTTGAGGTCCATAGGATTGGCACCAGCAGTGACGTTCTTCAATCCAACGTTCACGATGCTCTGTGTGAGGATGGTAGCGGTGGTTGTTCCGTCGCCGGCGTCGTCGCCAGTCTTGCTGGCTACGCTCTTCACGAGCTTGGCGCCTGTGTTCTCGAAGTGGTCCTCGAGTTCTACCTCCTTAGCCACGGTCACTCCGTCCTTTGTAATCTGGGGAGCGCCAAACTTCTTCTCAATAATCACGTTGCGGCCCTTAGGACCGAGTGTCACCTTGACTGCATTAGCCAACTGGTCAACGCCCTTCTTCAACAGTTCGCGGGCGTCGGAATCGAATTTTATTTCTTTTGCCATAATACTTTAATTCTTTAATATTTTAATACTTTAATTCTTTAATTTCTTGCCTTAAGCAAGAACTGCGAGCACGTCGCTCTGACGCATCATGAGATACTTTGTGCCCTCGTATTCAAGTTCGGTGCCTGCATATTTGCCATAGAGCACGGTGTCGCCTTCCTTGAGGATCATCTCCTCGTCCTTGGTGCCGTTGCCTGCTGCGACAACCTTGCCGCGCAATGGTTTTTCCTTTGCTGTGTCGGGGATGATGATGCCGCCGACCTTCTCTTCTGCTGGTGCAGGGAGTATAAGAACTCTGTCTGCCAATGGTTTGATGTTCATAATCTTAATATTTTTTGTTGTTATACTTATAATGTTTTCTCTTGCCTCGGCTTGATTTCTTAGCTTCGGCTTCACTTTCGGTTATCGCTAAAAGTATGCCAAACGCTGAAAGAATGGCAAAAGATGGCAAAAAAACTGCCAATTTGTCAGTTGGATACATAAAAATATGCCGAAACATTTGGCTATATGCAAATTAATTCCTAAATTTGCAGCAAAAAGAACAATACTATAATAATATTGCTGATCATGGAACAACTGAAAAACGAAAAACTCACCGTGACGATATCGGCTCACGGAGCAGAACTGCAGAGCATCAAGAATGCAGAGGGTAGGGAATATCTTTGGCAAGGTGACGAGAAATATTGGCCTCGCCGCTCGCCGTTGCTTTTCCCCATTGTGTGTGGACTTTGGAAGGGTGAATACCGTGTTGACGGACGTACATACAATCTGCCGCGTCATGGATTTGCACGCGACATGGACTTTGAGGTCGTCGATAAGTCGGACACGAGTGTCACCTACACTCTCGAATCCAACGAGCAGACAAGGGATGTGTATCCCTACGACTTCGAACTCGACGTCACTTATCTTCTCAACGACGATGCCATCAGTGTGATATGGTCGGTGAAGAATACGGGCAAGCAGGAGATGCACTTCCAGATTGGCGGTCATCCCGCATTCAATCTCCCTGGAGTGGCTGAGGGCGACAAGATGCATGGTTCAATCCTCTTCGACAATGTGGAGCCGCTCACTCGTATCATCGGCAACACCGAGGGATGTATCAAGCCCGAGAGATATGAACTGAAGACCGACCGTCAGGTGTGGCATTTCGACGAGGAGTCGTTTGCCGACGACGCAGTGATTCTCGACAAGTCGCAGGTGGGATTGGCTGTCATCCAGGATGCCGAGGGCATGCCCCAAGTGGGACTCTCGTTCGAGGCTCCTTGTGTGGGAATATGGAGTCCTTATGGCAAGAACGCCCCGTTTGTGTGCATCGAACCGTGGTATGGCGTGCACGATTGGGCAGGATATGAGGGCGAGTTCAAGGACAAGTATCTCATGAATCATCTCCTTCCCGGAGCCATGTTCGTGAGCGACTATGAGATAAAGATTTTCTAATATTTAATAAGGTATAAAGATGAACATTAAGAAGAATTTGGGATGGATTATTCCCGTGGCTATTGTTGTGGTGATTGTACTTTGGGCAATCGGAGGCTATAACGGTATGGTGAAAATGGACGAGCAGGTGCAGAACAAGTGGGCAAACGTCGAGACGCAGTATCAGCGTCGTGCCGACCTAATCCCCAACCTCGTGAGTACTGTCAAGGGATATGCCAAGCATGAGCAGCAGACATTGGAGGATGTGGTGAAGGCTCGCAGCGAGGCTACCCAGGTGAAGGTGGATGCCGAGAATCTCACTCCCGAGAAGTTGGCGGCTTTCCAGAAGGCTCAGAGTGGCGTTAGCTCAGCTCTCGGTCGCCTTTTGGCTGTGGCTGAGAACTATCCCGACCTCAAGGCCAATCAGAATTTCCTCGAACTGCAGTCGCAGTTGGAGGGCACAGAAAACCGCATCACCGTTGCCCGCAAGGACTTCAACGACACGGCTAAGTCTTATAACCAGGCCATTCGCCAGTTCCCGAAGAATATCCTCGCCGGTATCTTCGGTTTCGAGAAGAAGTCATACTTCGAGGCAGAGGCTGGAAGCGAGAAGGCACCAAAAGTGGAGTTTTGAGTCCGACTGCGTCGGGAATTAAAGAATAAAAATACTCAACTTTTGCAAGTAGGGGAAGTTAAAGGAGTTAAGGAAGTTAAAGGAGTTA
>JBJEAY010000845.1:0-4025 GCA_051869575.1 Prevotella sp.
CGACCGCCTTCCGCGCTGGAGTTTGAAGTTGTTTACAATAGTGGGAACGGTGAGTCTTGAGATATATCTTATCCACATCGAGTTTGTGATGAAGAATGTCAAGCCCCTCCATCTTGGATATTGGCTGACGTTGGTCATAACCCTCGGTGTATCAACCCTCTTGGCATACGTACTACATTATATAATTGAAAAACTGCAAACTTTAAGAAAGAAATGAAGATACGACATATCATCAAGGTGGCACGTCCCACCCATTGGATAAAGAACCTTTTCGTCTTCCTGCCAGTGTTCTTCGGCGGAGGACTGCTCAACACCTCCGAGGCGGTGTCCGCCGCCCTCACCTTTCTGTCGTTTAGTCTTGCGGCATCAGCCATCTATTGCCTCAACGACATCATCGACGTCAATGCCGACCGTGCCCACCCTGTCAAATGCAAGCGCCCCATAGCCTCGGGAGCCATCACCATCCCCCAGGCTTATGGTATGATGGCACTCAGCATGCTCGTTTCCATTGTGCTGATGTTCCTTCTTCCCGCGGGTCAGACAAAGACAATCTTCGTCATCGTTGCCTATTTCCTCGTCAACGTGGCCTACTGTCTTCGCCTCAAGGACTATGCCATCATTGATGTCTGCATTATTGCCTCCGGCTTTGTGCTTCGCATCCTTGCCGGCGGTTATGCCACAGGCGTGCAGCTCAGTAAGTGGATAGTGCTCATGACCTTCCTGCTCACCCTTTTCCTCGCCTTTGCCAAGCGGCGCGACGACGTGCTTCGCATGAACACCACCGGCCAGGCACCACGCGCCAACACAAGCCGCTACAACCTCACATTCATCAATCAAGCCATCACCATCACCGCCGGTGTCATGCTTGTTTGCTATGTCATGTACACCGTGTCGCCCGAGATAATCGCCCAGTTTGGCACCGACAAGCTCTATCTCACCTCCATCCTCGTCATCCTTGCCATTCTGCGCTACTTGCAGATTTCATTTGTCGATGAGAAGAGCGGCGACCCCGTCAAGGTGGCACTCTCCGACCGCGCCACACAGTTAATACTTCTTGCCTGGCTTCTCTCGTTCTGGGTAATCATCTATTTATAAATAAAAATATGAGAAAGATTTACGCGTTCGACTTCGACGGCACTATAACCAATTGCGACTCCCTGATAGCATTCATCCGATATGTGAGTGGCAGCAGGCGACTCCTTCTGTGGATACTCTCCCATCTCCACCTGTTGTTGCTGATGAAGGCGGGACTCTATTCCAACAACAAGCTCAAGCAGCAACTCTGCCGTCATATCTTCGCCGGTATGACCGAAGACGCCCTTTCGTCCAAAGCTGAGGCATTTGCAAACGATAATGCCCACATCATTCGTCCCCAAGCCATGAATATGATACAGTCTGCCCTTGCCGAGGGCTCCACTGTTTGCATCATTTCCGCAAGTCCGTCGATATGGGTGCGACCGTTCTTCCGCTCCTGCCCCGGCATTGAATTTCTGTGCACCGAGATGGAGTCATCCCGCGGAGTGATAACAGGCCGGTTTATCGGCAGCAACTGCTATGGTCAGGAGAAGGTCAACCGACTATTGCTTCACCACCCCGACCGGTCAACATACGAGTTGACAGCCTTTGGCGACAGCCGAGGAGACCGCGAACTTCTCGCCTTCGCCGATTATTCACATTACAAACCATTCAGGAAATAGACATTTATGAAGATAAAGCAGATAAAAGATTCGTTTGGCAAGTTTATAAATACGTTCAAGGTGAAGCAGGAAGAACGCCTTCCTGCAATAATAGTATTTCTCTTGATGGCTACACTCAATATCGTGGCCATCAGCAAGTACTATGCCTCATTCAGCAAGACCAATCAGGCTATCTGGGGCTTGTTCGTCAAGAAATATACCGTTTCGGGATTCGACCCTATTACCTACTGCGTACTCACTGAGTGGGAACCCAAATACGAGATTTACCGTCATCCCCTACTTGCCTACTTTGAATATCCGTTCTACCTTCTCAACCAGGTACTAACAGCCATATTCGACACCAACTGCGCCCAGGTGATAGTAGGTGCTATACTTGTCGTTCTGGCATGCTACACATGGATTTTCATGTATCGCATATTAAGGGAGATAATTGGTTTACAAAGAACAGATGCCTCTCTTCTCTCAATGTTCTTCTTCTCTTTCGGCTATGTCATGCTCACACTGATGGTTCCCGATCATTTTGCAGTGTCTATGTTCATGCTTGTCACCTGCCTTTATGTATGCGGCAAGGCTATGCAGAAGGGACGCCAACTGAAGATATGGCAGACATGGCTCGTGTTTATCTTCACTGCCGGCACTACACTGAGCAACGGCATAAAAATCTTCCTCGACACACTCTTTGTCAATGGCCGACAATTCTTCCGCCCTAAATATTTTTTCCTTGGAGTCATTGCCCCTTGTCTCCTCATCTGGGCATTCGCCACATGGGAATTCCGTCAATACACCGTTCCGCGCGAGAGGGCGTCGATGATGAAGCGAATCAAGAAAGGCAAGGAGGAAAGGGCAAAGCACTTTGTCGCTTTCTGTGACACCACCTCACTGCGTGACTCAGCTGCCATCGCTAAGGCGTTTGACCGAAAGATGCGGCAGATAATCCATGCCAAATACGTTGCCGACCACAAGCAACCTTGGCACACACACAAGGGAAAGCCCATGGGCAAGGGACGCTTCATGGGATGGACAGACGAAACGACTTCAAGAAGCGATGCATTGGTAGAAAACGTGTTCGGCGAACCGATACAGATCCACAAGGAGTATCTTCTTCAGGATGTTCTCCGTGGGCGCCCCGTAGTTGTGGAATACAAAAATGCCATCAACTATATCGTTGAAGGCATCATTGTGATATTATTCTTTGTCGGAATACTTTTCGGCATAAAAAACCGTTTCTTGCTGATGGCATTATCAGGAGTCGCATTTGATGCAGCCATACATCTCGGTTTGGGTTTCGGTCTTAACGAGGTATATATAATGACCGGCCACTGGATATTCATCATCCCCATTGCCATTGCCTGTCTTTTCAGGCGCGCCCAAGGCATGTGGCTGGTCTTTCTTCGCTCCATGGTTCTGGTTATGGCATGCTTCCTCTTTGCCTACAACATCACATTGTTCACCGACTATTTCCTGTAGAGCAACTTGCGCAAGTGTATGGGAATATATGCCAACATCGGTGGCAGCATCACGGCAATGCGGTCGGCTAATGGAATGTTTTTCGTTAGCGCAGTACGGAGGTCGTCATAATAAGGCGACAACACATCAAACATGCGACAGTCGATAAAGTTCTCGTACATCTTTATTCTGCGCAATGTATAGTTATCTGCAAATTCCTCCCATCGCTCTCCTATGGCATTGCGAAGCACTTCGTCGTAGGTCTGCTGCTCCTCTAATGTCATGAAGCGTTGATTGGGCAGCCCATCGGTGTAGATATATACACTGTCGGGAATGAACACCACCTTTGGACGTTTCAGCAGATAGAGTATCTGCATCAGTATATCCTCACCCGAGCGCACCACCCTTGGCGTGTCGAGACACCCCTCGAGCCATTCACGCCTGAACACAACCCCCCAAAGCACGCAGAAACGTGCCGAAGCCGACAGTAGTTTGCGTATCATCCAGTCGGGATCCACATTTCCCACTATTCCTGTTTTCACGTGTTTCCCATACTGGGTGTCGTATGTCGCCACCACTTCGTCTGCCCCGGTCGTCTGTATGGTGTCAAGCAGTGCTGACAGTCCCTGTGGTTTCATCACGTCGTCAGCATCCACAAAGGTGACATACTCGCCTTTGGCATTCTCCAGTCCTATGCGTCGGGCGGCAGTCACACCACCGTTCTTCACGTGCAGCACTCTCAGGTTGGGGTATCTACGTGCCATGTCGTCACATATAGCTCCCGACTCATCACTACTGCCGTCATCCACGGCAATAACCTCAAACGACTCCACGTCCTGTTCGAGCACACTCTCAAGACAAAGTTCCACATACTCTGCCTTA
>JBJEAY010000846.1:0-4021 GCA_051869575.1 Prevotella sp.
ATCAGCGTTCAAAAACATCGCGTCTATACAATATCAAGGTTGAACCCGAAGCGCAGGAAATCATCGACCGATATCGTGGCATCAAGAAACTCCTCAACGTGGCAGACAACTTCGCTTCCGCACATACCTATATGAGCACCATCAACCGCGCCCTCAAGCAAATCGGGCCTCGGACACATGTAGTGAGGAACGGAAAGCGTGTCCTCGAATACCAGCCGGCTTTCCCAGACCTCTCAACGTATGTCGCCAGGCATACATGGGCAACGATAGCCTATGAACTGGAGATACCCAACGAGACGATAGCCGCTGCCCTCGGCCACTCTTTCGGCAACAGGACAACTGCCATCTATATCAACAGCGACTTGCGCAAGGTTGACGAAGCCAACCGCAAGGTCATTGACTACGTTCTTGGTCTGTGACCTTCTCATGGACAAACCTCGTACCGCTTATCCGCTTGTACTTCACTTTCGGGTCATAGTTCTTAATCAGCATACGGATCTGGGCATCTGTCAGCTTCGGGCAATCGACCTCCTTGAAGATTCTCGCATCGCCTTGGTGCTCTCCGAAGTTACGCAATGGAAAGTGCCTCAGATAGCCATGTTCACCGACCATCAGTACGGTCACTTCGTAGCCATCATTCCAGTTTATACCGAACTGCATACTATCCAGCGTAGTGTTCCATGACCCAATTCACAAGCTGCTCTCTGAGACCGCTGTCAAGTTCGCAGTAGAAGAACAGCATACGCGCGTCCCTCCTGTTCTCTAAGGACTGCCACTTCTCTATCAAGTGCTGGGTGAAATGGTTGTCCTCGCAGTAGTAGCGACCTCCGAAGCCGGCCAGCGTACCACCCCATATCTTGCATATCACACGTTCAAAGGGTGTGTGATAGTTGAAGCACCACAGGCTCCACTTCTTGACCGCTTCGTTATGGGCTATGTCGATGGCCTGATTGGAATCGTCTAATGTAGCCATGTCGTTACCATCTGCAAACTGGCAGATCATGGCATTGTTAATCAAAAATTCTTCTGATTTCATTGTTCTCATTGCTCTTTGATTGTTATAAATATACTGAATACTCTTTCGCTATGAGGATGGCATCTTCGTACGTCAGTCCGTCAAAATCACCCATCTGTTCTTCCTCGCTGTTGAACTCTCCTCCAAGGATTTCCCTCACATAGAGTCCGTCCGGCCCGACATAGTGGTAGCACTTGCTGATGCGTACCTGTGCATAGCCTTCCTAGTCGCTGACCATTATGCAGGGTTCCTGTATGCCCTCGCACTCAAATGTTGTTCTCTCTACTTTCATAACTTTCCATTTTCCTTGTATGAATAATAACCCTGATTGGTCACTATCACATGGTCTATAAACCTAATCTGTACCGCTTCGCATGCTTTCTTGAGTTCCTGCGTTAGCTTGTCGTCAATCTTACTTGGGTTCTTACTGCCAGATGGATGGTTATGCGAACATAACAAGCAGGTTGCACCACAAAGGAGCCCGTTCTTCAGAACGACCCTTATATCTACAATCGTACTATCAAGACCGCCTTGCGCTATCGTAACTGATTTTATCAGACGGAAGTTGTTTTTCATGTAGAATACGACGAAATGCTCTTCTTCTTTGTCTGCCAACCATCTTGTTTTCTTCCATACAGCCTCAGACGAGTTAATGCAATCGACTTCCTCAGCTTCTCCTTTTAAGTATTCCTGGACTGCCTCTTTTGCTAACAACTGCTTTGCAGGAGTCAGCGAACTCACATAGTTATCGAAATACGGATTCATACGGCTACTCATCTATCACCTCTTGGAGGTAGCACATTATATCGTAGAAATTACTCTCCTGTTCTTCGAGGGTGCTAATGTTCTCATAAATCTGCTGTCCCCTCTCGGCATCCTGAAGGCTTTCCGGCATGTTGTCGAAGCACTCACGCTCTCCTCTGCAATCCCTGCCAGTTCAGATTGTAAATCTTCAAGTTGGATGACCAACTTTTCAAGTCCCTTTCTGCGTTCCTTATTCATTGCTATTGGAGATTAAATGACAACGTTGTAACCTAACTCCTCAACACCCATGACCACCTCATCGGGTAACTCATAGCAGCCATCATAGCCTATCAGCGTATCATACTCGAAATCCAGGCATCCCTCTGAGTAGGTTTCCTCATCGTCCTCGTCAGACTGATACTCCCACGATCCATTGTTGCCCCACGTGCTGATAGACACCCATGCCCCGTTGTCAAACTTAAACTCGGTGGCATCCTTTGTTCTCTTTTTCTCTGTAATCTTCATTGCTCTTTCAATTTAGGGTTTCTTATAATGTCATGTAAAGGTACTCATTTTTTGGCAAAAATCAAATAATTTCGCACTTATTTTCGGCATAATACTCTGATGTTCAGAAAGTTTAACCTTACTCGATGATGTGTTCATACGCTGTGTCATACAAGTTGTCTATGGTGTTGGTAAGCACTATGCCAGCGAACTCGCAGCCAATCCAATCATCGTAGTCCTCAATCTGAATTGATACATGACCGTGCTTACATCTGATTTTCCTTACCTCAACCTCATGGGTGCTGCTTGCCCCGTCTGGTGAAATCACAACCCACGTCCTAAACTTATCCTCACTGACATCAATCTCCGTGATGTTGCTCTGCGCGAATACTTCGACGATGGCCTGCAGAATTTCGTTGTGCAGGTCTTTTTTCTTCCTATAAAAATCTATTCGTTCCATAACTTCTTAGTTTCAAATGTTACTCTGTTCTTCTGACGTAACTGGAGCACCAGATGGCACTCCTTGTTCAAGTCGGCTAACTCCTGCAGCTTGCGTTGGTTGTCCTCTGTGTTCTCCAGCAGGCTTGCGTATATGAGATTCCCCACGAACCTGCCCTCACTGATGTCGAATGCCCCAAATGTCTTGCATCCGTCAATCTTTGCGTAAGCGATGTGCCAATCCATATCATTCCTCCTCGTATTGGTTGCAACTATCGCCTCGGCTCACAGCCTGGCCGTTATTACCGCTCTCTTCGTTGGTACACTCATAGTAGTGATAGCCCATACACTTCAAGTGCTTGCAGTTATCGCAATATCCGCTCATAGTCCAGCCTCCTCCGTCTTTTTTATTCTCAGAACGTCATTCCCGTTTACCGTTCTACATAACAGCTCTGCCTCCGACTGGTAGTTAGCGTAGCAGTAGAACTCCTGCTCACAGGAGCATCCTTTCTCATAGTACATGACCTTGTATGCTTTACAACCCTTCGGCACTCTATCCTTCTCGTTAGCCAGCAGATTGTCAAGTCGCTTGCAGACTCTCTCGAAACTATCGTATTGCTCAAGAAAACCATTCATCGACCACTGCAGGGTGCTGATGGAAGAACCGAAACTTTCGCTCAGTTGCTCATGGTTGACGTTCCAAACCTCTGCTACAAACTCTGTATCGTCAATCAGTCCGCTGTAATTCAGCATAATATTTCGCTGATACCAGTCGCCCTTCTTGGAGGCAAACTCATTCTCCCGTGACTGCAGTTCCTCTAAGATGCCCTGCAATTCGCCCAGTGCTGCTTTCAATCTTTCTTTCATTGCTCTTCGTTTATAGGGTTAGACATTTCTCATTCTCTTCTCAATCGTACTGTTTGCCTGCAAGCTCTCTCGCCATCCTCTGTGGTCCTGTCCGGTCACCTGCGAGTAGCGATTGCGGAAGATGAACTGCGTGTCGTCCTCCAGCGTCTCTGGGCAGAGAAGAGTCTCGAACCAAACCCACTGCCACTCACTCTTACCTTTACGGCCAGCGATGTTGCACATGCCGACTTCAAAACCTAACAGGGTGCGGCCCTCTTTCCATACAACCTTTCCGTCCTCGACTGCCAGATACTCATAAGGCTTGCTATACAGTGGATTTACTTCGTGGCGAACCTTCTTGGTTTCGCAGAAATCTTTGAGTTGCTTGTACGTCTTCATTGCTCTTCTTTGTTTTATAGTGTTTCTTATATTTGATGTAAAGGTAGTCTTTTTTATACATTTGACCAAGTATTT
>JBJEAY010000847.1:0-4013 GCA_051869575.1 Prevotella sp.
AAGACCGAGAAGAATCTTCTCGACGCATTCGCAGGTGAGTCGATGGCTCGCAACAAGTACACATATTTTGCTTCAAAGGCAAAGAAAGAGGGATATGAGCAGATTGCCGCTCTTTTCACAGAGACTGCTGACAATGAGAAGGAACACGCCAAGATGTGGTTCAAGTATCTTGAGGGAGGTGCTATCCAGGATACCATGAAGAACCTTAAGGCCGCTGCTGAGGGCGAGAACTACGAGTGGACTGACATGTACGACCTTATGGCCAAGGAAGCCGACGAGGAAGGCTTCACAGAGATTGCCGCCAAGATGCGCGGTGTGGCTGAGGTTGAGCGTCATCACGAAGAGCGTTATCTCAAGTTGCTGAAGAACATCGAAGAGGGTATCGTATTCTCTCGCGAGGGCGACACCATCTGGAAATGCCGCAACTGCGGACACATCGTTGTAGGAAAGAAGGCTCCTGAACTCTGCCCTGTATGTGCACATGCACAGAGCTACTTCGAAATAAGTGCCCAGAACTACTAATAGTATCTAAGGATATTACAAAAAAAATGCTGGCTCATCCGTAAGGGTGAGCCAGCTTTGTAAATATCTATGCCGATAATGTTACTTATCGACATTTCAGAAAGGACGGATCTCAACCGAATCACTTCGACTGAGACCCTTAAAAATATGGAGAACAAATCTATTATTTATTCTGCTTTAGGTGCTTCCTCGGCTGCGGGAGCCTCGGTAGCGGGTGCCTCTTCTACAGCTGTCTCTGCTGCAGGAGCAGCCTCTGCCTTGGTTGACTTGCGTGAACGGCGAGTTGACTTCTTCTTGGTAGCTGTCTTTGCCATGTTCTCGTCAAAGTCAACAAGCTCGATGAAACACATCTGGGCTGCGTCGCCCTGACGGAAACCAAGCTTAATGATACGAGTGTAACCACCGGGACGGTCGGCTACCTTGGCTGAGATTGCACCGAAGAGCTCCTTGATGGCCTCTTTGTTCTGCAGATAACGGAAAACAACACGACGTGAGTTGGTTGTATCCTCCTTAGAACGGGTGATAAGGGGTTCCACGTATGTCTTCAAGGCCTTGGCCTTGGCTACGGTCGTAGTGATTCTTTTGTGCATGATCAGCGAGATGGCCAAGTTAGCAAGCATGGCCTTGCGGTGGTCTGCAGTACGACCGAGATGATTGAATTTCTTATTATGTCTCATTTTGTTTTCTTACTTTTGATGTCAAGGATTATTCCTTGTCTAATTTATACTTTGAAATGTCAGTTCCAAACGAAAGATTCAGACTCTCGAGCAAATCATCAAGCTCAGTGAGCGATTTCTTACCGAAGTTACGGAACTTCAAGAGGTCGGTCTTGTTATACTGCACGAGATCGCCAAGTGTCTCGACATCTGCAGCCTTAAGACAGTTGAGGGCACGAACACTGAGGTTCATGTCAACAAGACGAGTCTTAAGCAACTGACGCATGTGGAGTACTTCCTCGTCGAACTCCTGATTACCCTCAACATCTGTATTCTCAAGAGTAATCTTCTCGTCAGAGAACAGCATAAAGTGGTAAATCAGTATCTTGGCTGCCTCTTTAAGTGCATCCTTCGGGTGAATGGAACCATCCGTCGTGACTTCGAGGACGAGTTTGTCGTAGTCGGTCTTCTGCTCGACACGATATGGCTCTACCGCGAATTTCACGTTGCGAATCGGAGTGTAAATAGAATCGATTGGTATTACATTAACATCGGTGCAGAACTCACGGTTCTCATCTGCCGGTACGTATCCGCGACCTTTGTTGATAGTAAGATCAATCTGCATTGAAGCCTTGGAATCTAAATGACAAATCACCAAATCTGGGTTTAACACTTCAAATCCAGTCAGATACTTGCCGATATCACCGGCTTTGAACTCTGTAGAATTCTCGACGGTGCTGCTGACTTTTTCGTTCTCGAATTCTTCCACTACTTGCTTGAACCTTACTTGCTTCAGGTTCAAGATAATGTTGGTCACATCTTCTTTAACACCAGATACTGAAGAGAACTCATGCTCAACACCCGTGATACGGATAGTGTTGATAGCATAGCCCTCAAGTGATGAAAGAAGAATGCGGCGAAGGGCATTACCTACGGTAACACCGAAGCCGGGCTCAAGAGGACGGAATTCAAACTTGCCGAATCTGTCATTGGCCTCCAACATTACGACTTTATCAGGTTTTTGAAATGCTAATATCGCCATTAATTTAATGATTTATTTAGAGTACAACTCAACGATTAACTGCTCCTTAATGTTTTCAGGGATGTCTGCACGCTCTGGACGGTGAAGGAACTTACCGCTCTTGGTGTTCTCGTCCCACTCGAGCCAAGGATACTTGCTATGGTTGAAACCTGCAAGGGCTGCCTCGATAACCTCGAGTGACTTAGACTTCTCACGCACTGCGATAACCTGTCCAGGCTTTACAGAGTATGAAGGAATATTGACCACCTGACCGTCAACTGTAATATGCTTGTGTCCAACGAGCTGACGAGCAGCAGCACGAGTAGGTGCGATACCCAAACGGAAAACTACGTTGTCAAGACGGCACTCAAGCAACTGAAGCAGCACCTCACCGGTGATACCTTCAGCCTTAGCTGCCTTCTCGAACATATTACGGAACTGACGCTCAAGCACTCCATATGTGTACTTGGCTTTCTGCTTCTCTGCCAGCATGACGGCGTACTCAGACATCTTTCTGCGACGGTTGTTGCCATGCTGTCCAGGAGGGAAGTTTCTCCTAGACAAAACTTTGTCTGCGCCGAAAATGGCCTCACCAAAACGACGCGCAATTCTTGATTTCGGTCCAATATATCTTGCCATAATTCAAAAAAATATGCTAAATTGATTGTCTATAAAGTTGACTATACTCTTCTTCTCTTCGGAGGACGGCATCCATTGTGTGGAAGCGGTGTAACGTCGATAATCTCGGTTACCTCAATTCCTGCACCGTGGATGGCACGGATAGCAGACTCACGTCCGTTACCTGGACCCTTAACGTATGCCTTTACCTTGCGAAGACCGAGGTCGAAAGCAACCTTTGCACAATCCTCGGCTGCCATCTGAGCAGCATAAGGAGTGTTCTTCTTTGAACCACGGAATCCCATCTTACCAGCAGAAGACCAAGAGATAACCTGACCCTCACTGTTAGCCAAAGACACGATGATATTATTGAAAGAGCTGTGGACATGAAGCTGTCCCATAGCGTCAACTCTTACATTTCTTTTCTTTGAAACGACTGTTTTCTTTGCCATGATAATCGAAAATTTAATTTAAATTCTTAATCCTTAATTATTAACTCTCAATTACTTCGTGGCCTTCTTCTTGTTGGCAACAGTCTTCTTCTTTCCCTTGCGGGTACGAGCATTATTCTTGGTACTCTGACCGCGAACAGGAAGACCGTTACGATGACGGACACCACGATAGCAACCAATATCCATCAGTCGCTTGATATTCAACTGGATCTCTGAACGGAGATCACCTTCTACCTTGAATTCAGCGCCGATAATTTCACGGATCTTAGCTGCCTGATCGTCGGTCCACTCGTTGACTTTCAGGTCGCGGCTCACGCCTGCCTTATCCAATATCTTTGCTGAACTACTTCGACCTATACCATAGATGTAGGTCAATGCGATTTCGCCACGCTTATTCTGGGGCAAATCTACTCCAACAATTCTTATTGCCATTTGTTAAAAAAAAATTAATTAAAATGTTTTACTTTCAAATTAACCCTGACGCATCTTGTACTTAGGGTTCTTCTTGTTGATAACGAACAGGCGACCCTTGCGACGAACAATCTTGCAGTCGGGGGTGCGCTTCTTCAATGATGCTCTTGTCTTCATATTACTATTCTATTGTTTTATTTGTATCTAAATACAATTCTTCCCTTTGTCAGGTCATAAGGACTCATTTCTACCTTTACCTTGTCGCCAGGAAGGATCTTAATATAATGCATTCTCATCTTACCCGATATGTGGGCGATAATCTGCACTCCATTC
>JBJEAY010000848.1:0-3992 GCA_051869575.1 Prevotella sp.
TACTTGCCGGTCTCGACTATCTGTTGATGGAGATGGGCAAGAGGCAGATGGTGGCTGTGCTCTATCTCAACAACTCATGGGAATGGAGTGGCGGCTATGGATTCTATCTCCAGCATGCCGGCGAGGGAATAGCCCCAAGACCTAATGAAGACGGTTATCCAGCCTTTATGAACTTCGTGAGAAAATATGCCACATGCAAGAAGGCTCACAAGCTGTTCTATGACTATGTGAAGTTTATCATCACACGCACCAACAGATATACAGGCAAGAAATACGTTGACGACCCTGCCATCATGTCGTGGCAAATTGGTAATGAACCGCGAGCATTCGGCAACGAAGAACTGAAACCCTTTACAAAATGGCTTGCCGAGACGTCAAAACTGATACGCAAGCTCGACAAGAACCATCTCATATCCATCGGTAGCGAGGGAGCATGGGGATGCGAAGGCGACTATGATACATACGAGAAAATATGCACAGACAAGAACATTGACTACTGCAACATCCATATATGGCCATACAACTGGAGTTGGGCAAAGCCCGACCGACTGGTGGAGGATCTGCCAGCTGCATGCGACAGTACAAAGCAATATATCGACCGACATGTGGAGATATGCGACCGTCTTAACAAGCCGTTGGTGATGGAAGAATTCGGTTATCCGCGCGACGGATTCAAGTTTGACAAGCAAACCACAACCGTAGGACGCGATGGATATTATAAGTTTGTGTTCTCACAGGTTGCCGACAATGCCGAAAGAGGAGGTAAGTTTGCCGGATGTAACTTCTGGGGATGGGGTGGTGATGCCAATCCTCAGCACGAGCAGTGGATGCCAGGAGACGACTACACAGGCGACCCTGCACAAGAGGCACAAGGTCTTAACTCGGTATTCTCCTCCGACAAGTCAACTCTTGAGGTTGTACGCAGTCAGGTGGAGAGAATGAATAAATTAAGGAAATAATTTTTTATAGTTGACGAGTAAACGAGTTGACAAGTTGACGAGTTGATAGTAATTAAGTATAATGGTAATAACTTGTCAACTTGTTAACTCGTCAACTTGTCAACTAACTAATATATAAGTCCGACATTATCAATCCAGAAGGTATTACCAGGACTGCCTATATATGCTCCTCCATGACTTGAGCAGAACTGAAGTATGATGTGCGTAGGTGTTTCGTTATCCGAAGCCCATCCGGTTTCCTTTATCGGAACATTCACGCCCTTACTGTTCTTGGCGTAGTCGCATGAGCGTAATCCCATGAGCGAGGGCTTATATCCAGCTTGCGAACGGATGTCGCCATACATTATTTTATATGTGGCACCGTTCACCCATCCCGAGGTGGATTTGTCGTAGGTGATAACCACCGTTCCCACTCTCTTGGCAGTGATATTACCCTGGGCATCCTCATGCCTCTTCTGCAGGAACAACACTGTCATCGCCATATCCTTGCCACTGACGGTCTTGCCGCTGCTAAATCCGTTTTGCTTTATTCTGTCGGGTTGTCCGCTCAGTTGCACGCGATAGTCGTATCTCAGTGCCTTGGGTCGCTTGGTGAATGGAATGCCCCAGTTGGCGGCAGCCACACCCTCCTTGGTGCCTGTGATGGGTTCCTTCATATCACCGAGATAGATGGAACCGGCAGCCAGCACCTTGATGTTGATGATACCCAACACCTTCACCTTCTCGATGTGAGTCATCAACTTGGCACAATATCCATTGTCGCGCTTGTCACGGTAAACACTGTTGTTGGTCTTCGTTATGCCCGACACCTTGGCATATACATTCGAGGTGGCCCATGGCGAGCCGCCCTTGTTGGTGTATGCTACATTGCCGTTGATGTGCTGTGTGGGTCCTATCTCATAAAGAGTCTTGGTGTCTCCACCTATGATTCCCGACTCCTTGATGCTACGGGTGATCCATTGGTTGAAATCACCATACTTGAATGGAACGAATGTTCCCTCGATAGTCTCCGCACCGGCACTGATGGCAAAACGGCATAATACGGAAACCAACAACAAAGTTTTACCGATTCTCATTTTTTATTTTCTTTTAGTCATTACTTTCTTTTTGGGAGTCACAGTCTTTTTGGTGGTCTTCTGTGTCTCTTCCTTATTCTCCTCAGCCTTCTTCTCGCCATTGTCAATGCCGACAAGTTCCACGGTGAAGATAAGTGCACTATAAGGCTTTATGCTGCCAGTGTTGCGCTCGCCGTAAGCTAATTCGTAGGGGATATACAACTCCCACTTACTGCCTACAGGCATCATGGTGAGAGCCTCTGTCCATCCCTTGATAACCTGTGAAGGCTTGAACTCGGCAGGCTTGTCGCCATGCTTCTTTGATGCGTCGAACACAGTGCCGTCAATAAGTCTTCCCTCATAGTTGACGAGCACCTTGTCGGTAGCCTTAGGCACCTCGCCATTACCCTTCACAAGCACCTTGTATTGCAGTCCGCTTGGCAAGGTGACTACACTGTCCTTCTTGGCGTTCTCAGCCAAGAAAGCCCTTCCGGCATCGCGGTTGGGGCCATAGAGCTTTTCCTCCTTGGCCTTCTTGGCGGCTTCAAACTTCAGTTTGAACATCTCTGAAGCCCTCTTGGTGTCATATACAGCCGTGTTGCTTGTCAGTCCGTCAACAAATCCGCGATAGGCGATGGCATCGATGATAGAGTCGGGAGCGTCCTTCAGTTCGCTTTTCATTCTTCCGAGCATCTGCTCCTTCATTCTGTTGGCAATCTCCATACCGGCTACATAGGCCTTCATTTCGGGATTGTCGCCAGCATTGGCAACAGTCTCAAATCCCTCGATAAACTTAGCCATATATGCAGTGTCAACACCAGTTTGATTGAGATAAGGCATAAGTCCGTCGGTGAGCATCATACCGGCAGCATAGCTCAGTGTGTCCGACGGTGATGTAAGTTCGAGAGGCTTTACAGTCTCCACTTCGGCAGCCTTCTTCGCTTCCTTTTTCTTCTTAGCGTCTGCCGTATTCAAAAGAGCACCCGCCATAACGGCGAGTGCTATAATCATCATTTTCTTCATAATAAATCAACTATTAACTCGTCAACTTGTTAACTTGTCAACTCGTCAACTAATAAATTATTTCTCGATACCAAGAAGTTCGATTTTGAAGATAAGAACAGAGAAAGGCTTGATGTCGCCCTGCTCGCGCTCGCCATAAGCGAGATTCTGGGGAATGTAAACCTCCCATACTGAACCAACAGGCATGTGAACCATAGCGTCTGTCCAACCCTTGATGGTCTGGTTGCAGCGCAGTGTCAGAGGCTGGTTGCGCTTGTATGAGCTGTCGAACACTTTACCCTCGATAGTGCGTCCCTCATAGTTGACCTTAACCTTGGATGTGTCGGCAGGAATAGCGCCGGTGCCTTCTTTGATGACCTTGTACTGCACACCGCTGGGCAGAGTCTTCACGCCTTCCTTCTTGGCATTCTCAGCCAAGAACTTCTCGCCCTTCTCCTTGTTGGGGCCATACTGCTTCATCATCTGCTCGGCCTTCATCTGCTGCATCTTTGACTGTGCAGTCATACTTGCCTGCTCGGCAGTCATAAGACCATTCTTGCCTGTTACACCAGATACGAATCCAGCCATGAAGTTCTTCAGAGAGATAGTCTTGGTAGAATCGTTGCCAAACACCTCACGATTGATGTTCTTCATCATGATGTTGCTGATCTGCTGACCAATCTGAATACCGGCATAATAAGCAGCCTTCTTCTTGTCGTCGCCAGCATTGGCACCCTCGTTAAGACCCTTGATGAATTCCTTCATGTAGGTGGTATCCACATCCATACGTTCAACGAGATACTCCTTCAGACCCTGTGTCTGAGCCATACCGATGGCATAGCTAAGTGTGTCAACATCGCTCTTAAGGTTTGCCTTAGGAGTTGACTTGCCGCAGCTGACCATACCAGCTGCTACAATGGCCAAAGCGGCCATAAATGAAAACTTCTTCATTGCTTAATTAAATATTTTAATACTT
>JBJEAY010000849.1:0-3973 GCA_051869575.1 Prevotella sp.
TTTGTTTCTTTAATTTCCGAAGGACCTATCTCTGTACTCGTCCTGAGGCATCGCCACCGGCAAGAGCCTCAACCTCTTCCTTGCTCACCATGTTGAAGTCGCCGGGAATAGTGTGCTTCAGGGCTGAAGCGGCAACGGCAAACTCGAGGGCTGCACCCTGATTGTCGGGATAGGTGAGAAGACCATGGATAAGACCTCCTGAGAAAGAGTCGCCACCACCTACACGGTCGATAATAGGCATGATGTCGTAGTGCTTGCTCTGATAGAAGTCCTTACCATTATATATAAGGGCCTTCCAACCATTGTGGGTGGCTGAGAGTGACTCACGAAGAGTGGAAACAACATACTTGAAGCCAAACTCCTTCATCATTCCCTGGAATATTCCGTAGTATCCCTCGGCATCGGTCTTACCGCCCTCAACATCAGCCTCGGGCTTGAAGCCAAGGCAGAGCTGGGCGTCTTCCTCATTACCGATACATACGTCAACATACTTCATCAGGGGCTTCATGATGCTCTGTGCCTTCTCGGACGTCCACAGCTTCTTGCGGAAGTTGAGATCGACAGATACAGTAACGCCATGACGCTTGGCAGCCTCGCAAGCCAGACGGGTGAGCTCGGCAGCCTTGTCGCTGATGGCAGGAGTGATACCGCTCCAATGGAACCAGTCGGCACCCTCCATGATAGCATCGAAATCGAAATCCGAAGCGTCAGCCTCGGCAATCGAACTGCCTGCACGGTCGTAAATCACCTTCGACGGACGCATGGATGCACCTGTCTCAAGATAATAGATACCCACACGGTTGCCACCGCGGGCGATATAATCGGTGTGAACTCCAAACTTGCGCAGGGCATTGACGGCACACTGGCCAATCTCGTGCTTCGGCAACTTTGACACAAAGTATGCATCATGACCATAGTTGGCGCAGCTCACAGCCACGTTAGCCTCTCCGCCGCCATATACGACGTCGAAATACTCACTCTGCACAAATCTTTTCTGTCCTGGAGAAGACAGACGGAGCATAATCTCTCCTAATGTTACTACTTTTGCCATTTTGTTTTCTAAATTAATTGTATTTGTAGATTCATTTTTTTTGTTTGCGCAACAAAATTACTCTATTTTATTGAATTGACAAAGAAAAATTGAGAAAATCTGCATATTTTTGCATTTTTTTTAGCTGTGCATTAGCACAATTCGATTTTTATTGGTAATTTTGCACAAAATTTCATCGTAAATATGGCAAACGACAGAATAAGAATTAAAGACATTGCAATACGCGCGGGAGTTTCGGTGGGCACTGTTGACCGTGTGCTCCACAATCGACCCAGCGTGTCGAAAGAAGCCAGGGAAAAAGTGGAAAAGGCTCTCGAAGAAATGGACTACCAGCCCAACATGTATGCAAGCGCATTGGCATACAACAAGACATACAACTTCATCTGCATCATGCCTAAGCACGAGTCGGAGGCTTATTGGCAGGAGGTGGAGGATGGTGCCATGTGCGCATCTGACCACAGGCGCGACTTTCAGGTGAACGTGGAGATGATGTATTATCGCCGTTTCAATCAGAGCACATTTAACAAGGTGACCAAGGAATGTCTGGAGAAAAAGCCCGACGGAGTGGTGATAGTGCCATCTACGCTCGACGTGACAAGGGCTTTCACCGACCAGCTGCATGAGCAGAATATCCCGTTTATCATGCTCGACTCATATATGCCCGACCTTCGCCCTCTGTCGTTCTTCGGCCAGGACTCCTTCTGCAGCGGATATTTCGCAGGCAGGATGCTGATGCTCATCGCGTCTAAGGAGAAGGAAATCATGATGATGAAGCAGATGCTCAACGGAAACGTGGCAAGCAAACAGCAGGAAAACCGCGAGACGGGATTCCGTCACTATATGCGCGACCACTTCCCCAACGTCACGATAACTGAGGTGAATCTGCCACTCGATGTGGAGAGGGAAAAATACAATGACATATTGGAGCATTTCTTCACCACTCATCCCGACGTGCATCATTGTATCACGTTCAACTCCAAGGCTCATCTCGTAGGCGAATTCCTTCTGCGCAGCAACCGACGCAACGTGCAGATTATGGGATATGACATGGTGAACAAGAACAAGGAATGTGTGAAGCAAGGGGCTATCTCGTTCCTCATCGCCCAGCATGGATATATGCAGGGATATTCGAGTATCGACTCTCTATTCCAGGCTATCGTGCTGAAAAAGGAGGTCACGCCCGTGAACTATGTTCCTATCGAACTGCTCACTAAGGAAAACGTGGACTTCTATCGGAGGGAACAGCTTTAAAAGAATTAAAGAATTAAAATATTAAAGAATTAAAGAATTAAAATATTAAAGAATTAAAATATAAAAAACAAACAATGGAAAAAACTTATCTAAAAATCAACAGGGCTGACTCAGTGGTGGTTTGCCTTGAAGCAATGAAAAAGGGAGATGTCGTGGAGGTGGACGGAAAGACTGTCACTCTTAACCAGGACACTCCAGCGGGACATAAAGTGCTTATCACAGATGCACCCGCAGGTACTAACATTATTAAATATGGTTATCCCATAGGCCATGCCATCACCGACCTGAAGGCGGGTGACTGGGTAAATGAGAATAACCTGAAGACCAACCTCAAGGGCACTCTTACTTATGCCTACGAGCCTGTGAATGACGAGCTCGACATTGCCAAGGAAGAGCGTACATTCGAGGGATACGTAAGGAAAAACGGAGAAGTGGGTGTGCGCAACGAGATATGGATTGTGCCTACTGTGGGATGCGTGAACGGTATTGCCGAGCGACTGGCCGACCAATTGCGCAAGGAGACAGGCGAAAAGGACATCGATGCCGTTTATGCATGGCACCATAACTACGGATGCTCGCAGTTGAGCGGCGACCATGAGAACACACGCAAGATACTGCGCGACATCACCCTACATCCTAATGCAGGCGGTGTGCTCGTGCTTGGTCTCGGTTGCGAGAACAACCAACCCGACCTCTTCGAACAACTGCTCGGCGACTATGACCGCGAGCGCATCAAATTCCTCGTCACACAGCGTGTGGATGGCGACGAGGTGGAGGCAGGAATGGAAATCCTGCGCGACCTCTATGCCAAGGCAGCAGAGGACAAAAGACAGACGGTGCTGGTGAGCAAACTGCGCGTTGGACTGAAATGTGGTGGCAGCGACGGATTCAGCGGCATCACCGCCAATCCTCTTGTGGGTGAGTTCTCCGACTGGCTCGTGGCTCAGGGCGGAACATCCATCCTCACCGAGGTGCCTGAGATGTTTGGAGCAGAGACAATACTCATGAACCGCTGCAAGACCACCGAACTGTTTGACAAGACAGTGTCGATGGTGAACGACTTCAAGGAATATTTCCTTAGTCATGGCGAACCGGTGGGCGAAAACCCATCACCGGGCAATAAGGCGGGTGGTATATCTACCCTCGAAGACAAGGCATTGGGATGTACCCAGAAATGCGGCAAGGCTCCCGTGAGCGGTGTGCTCGAATATGGTGACCGTCTGCAGACCAATGGTCTCAACCTGCTCTCGGCTCCCGGCAACGACCTCGTGGCTTCAACGGCTCTTGCTTCGGCAGGTTGCCAGATTGTACTCTTCACTACCGGACGAGGAACGCCATTCGGCACATTCGTACCTACGATGAAGATTGCCACCAACCCTACCCTCGCCCAGCGCAAGCCCAACTGGATTGACTTCAGTGCGGGACAGCTCATCGAGGGCAAGACAATGGAGCAACTCCTACCTGAATTTATCGACAAGATCCTTGCCGTGGCAAGCGGTGAGAAATCACGCAACGAGGCTAACGGTTACAGGGAGATTTCGATATTCAAGAACGGAGTGACGCTGTAGGGAATATTAAAAAATTAAAGAATTAAAATACTCAACTTTCGCAAGTAGAGGAAGTTAAAGGAGTTAAAGACGTATGTTTTTCCCCTGAGAACTTCCCAAATGG
>JBJEAY010000850.1:0-20077 GCA_051869575.1 Prevotella sp.
CGATCTGAAGGGCATGAGCACCATATACCTGCCTGCAAAGCTCAGGTCGCACGTGAGTCGCGGTCCCTTGGTTGAGATTGGTTCCTTGACCACCTGTACCAGCACTTCCTGTCCCACCTTCAGCACGTTCTGCACACTGCCGTCCTTCTTGAGGTCGGGCAGTCGGGTGGCCTTGGTGATGGGGAAGAGCTTCTTTCTGTCGCTCTGAACTTGCTTGAGGTATTTCTCGTATGAGGAATACTGTGTACCCAAATCGAGGTAGTGCAGGAATGCATCGCGTTCGTAGCCGACGTCCACGAAACACGCATTCAGTCCGGGCATAAGCTTTTTCACTTTTGCCACATAGATGTTGCCAACCGAGAAAGATGCCGAGCGCGACTCAGTTTGGTATTCCACCAAACTTTTGTCTTCGAGCAACGCAATCGAAATCTCTTTTGGTTGTACGTCGATGATTAGTTCGCTTGTCATTCCTTTAACATTGATAATTGGGGTACTTTTAAAACAGAAAGGGTGTGCCAAAATCCCGATAGGATTTTGAGGCACACTCCCTTCATTTCTTTCTGCGAACAGCAGTGAGCAGGTTTTACTTGCTCTTGTGTCTGTTCTTTCTTAATCTTTTCTTACGCTTGTGCGTAGCCATCTTGTGGCCCTTCTTCTTTTTACCGTTTGGCATTGTTCAAGAATTTTAAAATTATTACTAAATGTTGATTATTTCATTTTCTCAATGAAAGACTTTGACGGTTTGAAGGCCGGGAAGTCATGTGCCTCGATGATCATTGTTGTGTTCTTCGAGATATTGCGTGCTGTCTTGGCTGCACGTCTCTTCACAATGAAACTACCGAAGCCGCGGAGGAAGATGTCTTCCTTCTCGACTGCCAAACTGTTGATTACTTCTTCCATAAAAGCCTCGACTGTTGCGCTGACCTCAATCTTGCCAACACCAGTCTTTGCGGCGATCTTTTCTACAAGTTCTGCTTTTGTCATATCTTTATATTATATTAGTCTTTTTAATGCCTGATAATTCTCGATTTGTTGAGTGTTTTTACTCTGTCGTTCATAATCGGCTTGCAAATATACTGATTTTCAACGTGAAACGGAAATTTTATTAGACTTTTTTTAGAAAAAAGTGTTATTTTCACGTTTTTTATCGCATCTCAGTGCCCCTACACCTTATTATATATATAAAGAAGCAGGGCAACAATGTGTAATTTGCTAAAACACAATTGTCGGTTTTGTAAGTATTATGGATTTCCTAATCCCTAATTGACTTCGTCGATTGCTGGCTGCACCTCAGCATAGCTCGAGCAAGCTCGGCTCTGCATTCGGTTTGCGCAGCAATTCCTAATTCCTAATTCCTAATTCCTAATCCCTAATCCCTAATTCCCCTTTACTCCGGCAGATGGAATCTGTAGGAGCGGTCGAACACCTCGCGAACCTTGTTTATCTCGAGGAAGGTGGTGCCGCCGCCCTCACCGAACGAGCCGCTCAGATAGGCAATCTGGTCGTCGAGGTCGATGTATTCCTTCTGCCGCAACATCCTCACTGCGGCAAGGAACAGTTGCTCCGACGAGATATGCTCTTTCTGATATACGGGAATCACTCCGTAGCTGAGATTGAGCCAGCGTTGCAGTTTCTCCTTGTAGCAGATGGCAAGCACGGGTGTGGGGCCACGGAAGGCTGCAAGGTTGCGGGCAGTCAGTCCCGTTGTACTGTCGGTGATGATACCCTTCACGCTCATCGTCTGTGTGGATTCGATGGCGCTGTGGGCGAGGAACTCCCTCACGGTGCAGTTGGCCGACATAGGTATGACGATGTCGTTCTCCCTCACCTTGTCCTTCTCAGCCTGTTCGGCTATCTGCGACATGGTGCGCACAGCCTCTATGGGGTATTCGCCTGATGCTGTCTCGCCACTGAGCATGAGAGCGTCAGTGCGATAGTAGATGGCATTGGCGATGTCGGTCACCTCGGCACGGGTGGGGCGGGGGTTGTGTATCATCGTGTGGAGCATCTGCGTGGCTACGATAACGGGTTTCTTAGCCCTCACGCATTTGCGTATTATGCTGCGCTGTATGCCAGGAATACGCTCTATGGGCACCTCGATGCCAAGGTCGCCACGTGCAATCATTATACCGTAAGATGCCTCGATAATCTCGTCGATGTTATCCACACCCTCTTGATTTTCAATCTTTGATATAATCTTGATGTCGCTGCCACGCTCGTCGAGCAGTTTCTGCACGGCTCTCACGTCCGAGGCGTTGCGCACAAAGGAGTGGGCGATGAAGTCGATGTCCTCGTCGATGGCAAGATTGATATTGGTGATGTCCTTGCCGGTGAGCGCAGGCAGGTCGATGTGCACTCCAGGCACGTTGACACTCTTGCGCGAACCTAATTCGCCGTCGTTCTTCACTTGTGCTATCACGGCAGGACCATTGACGCCGATGACCTCCATGTCGAGAGCGCCGTCGTCAAACAGTATGTGATTACCCACCGCTACGTCCTGTGCGAAGTTGGGGTATGACACATTCACGATGTCATGCTCACTGTCAACGTCGGGACGTCCGAATATCTTTACAACGTCGCCCGTCTTGTATTCGATGGGCTTGTCGCACGAGGTAGTGCGGATTTCCGGACCCTTGGTGTCGATGAGGATACCGATGTGGTGCGACACTTTTCTTGTGTTCCTGATAATCTCCCTGATACCGTCGGCTGAAGCATGTGCCGTATTCATTCTCACTACATTCACTCCGGCGTAGAACAAGTCGCGGATGAATTCCACACTGCAACGGCGGTCACTTACGGAGGCTACAATCTTTGTCTGTCTCATTATTCTTTCTTGTCTATGTTGTTGGGGTAAAACTTTAATTCCCTATTCTAAAACGGTTGCAAAGTTACAACTATTTTTGCACATATACAAAGTTTTATGGGTATTTTTGCGATAATTATTAAAAAAATATGCCATTTTTGTTGGTCATTATCAGAAAATGCCGTAACTTTGCAGCCAAATTTGAATTTTTATATAAGAATAAGGATATGAAACATCAGTTGAGAAGTGCCGTGTGCACTGAAGGTAGAAGGATGGCAGGAGCAAGAGCTCTGTGGGTTGCCACTGGTATGAAACGTGAACAGTTCGGCAAGCCTATTATTGCCGTCGTCAATTCGTTCACGCAGTTTGTGCCTGGTCATACCCATCTCCATGAGATTGGCCAGATTGTTAAACAGGAAATTGAATCCATGGGCTGCTATGCAGCTGAATTCAACACCATCGCCATCGACGACGGTATTGCCATGGGTCACGACGGTATGCTCTATTCGCTGCCCTCGCGAGATATTATTGCCGACTCGGTGGAGTATATGGTGAATGCCCACAAGGCCGACGCCATGATATGCATATCCAACTGCGACAAGGTGACTCCCGGAATGCTGATGGCTTCCATGCGTCTCAATATCCCCACGGTGTTCTGCTCGGGCGGTCCGATGGAGGCAGGACGTTGGCGTGGCGAGAATGCCGACCTTATCACGGCTATGATCAAGGGTGCCGACCCATCGGTGAGCGACGAGGAGATGGCTGAGATTGAGGGCTGCTCATGCCCCGGATGCGGAAGCTGCTCGGGTATGTTCACAGCCAACTCGATGAACTCCCTCACCGAGGCTATCGGTCTCTCGCTCCCTGGCAACGGAACAATCCTTGCCACTCACGAAAACCGTATCCAACTCTTCCGCGACGCTGCACGTCAGGTGGTGAAGAACGCGATGGCATACTACGAGGACGGCGACGAGAGTGTGCTGCCCAAGAGTATTGCCACTCGCAAGGCTTTCCTCAATGCCATGACACTCGACATCGCCATGGGCGGAAGCACCAACACCGTGCTCCATCTCTTGGCAGTGGCACAGGAAGCTGGTGCCGAATTCAAGATGAGCGACATCGACGCACTGAGCCGCAAGGTGCCTTGCCTCTGCAAGTTGGCTCCAAACACACAGAAGTACAGTGTGCAGGAGTGTGGACGTGCAGGTGGTATCCTCGGTATTCTCAACGAGCTCAACAAGGGCGGACTAATCGATGGTTCGGCTATCCGTGTGGATGGCAAGACCCTCGGCGAACAGATGGAGAAATATGACATCACCAAGGCAGAGATTGATGCAGAGGCAAACCGTATATACCAAACCGCTCCCGGACGCAAGTTCTCTACCAAGATGGGTAGTCAGAACGCACAGTGGGGCGAACTCGACACCGACCGTGCCAACGGATGTATTCGCGACCTCGAGCATGCCTATACCAAGGACGGCGGACTGGCTGTGCTCTTCGGCAACATCGCTCAGGACGGATGCGTTGTCAAGACTGCCGGTGTGGATGAGAGTTTGTGGAAGTTCTCGGGTCCCGCCAAGGTGTTCGACTCCCAGGAGGATGCCTGCGAGGGAATCCTCGGCGGCAAGATAAAGGCAGGCGACTGCGTTGTCATCACCCACGAGGGACCGAAGGGAGGTCCCGGTATGCAGGAGATGCTCTATCCCACCTCTTATATAAAGAGTATGCACCTCGGCAAGGAATGCGCCCTCATCACCGACGGGCGATTCTCGGGCGGCACGAGTGGACTGAGTATCGGTCATATCTCTCCCGAGGCTGCCTCAGGTGGTAATATCGGAAAGATCAAGGATGGCGACATCATCGAGATAGATATCCCCAACCGCTCAATCAATGTGCGCCTCTCCGACGAGGAACTGGCAGCACGTCCTCAGCAGCCGCTGAAGCGCAACCGCCAGGTGAGCAAGGCCCTCAAGGCATACGCACAGAGCGTGGCAAGTGCCGACAAGGGAGGAGTGAGAGTGATTGAGGAATGAGGAATTAGGAATGAGGAATTGCTGCGCAAACCGAATGCAGAGCCGAGCTTGCTCGAGCTATGCTGAGGTGCAGCCAGCAATCGACGAAGTCAATTAGGAATTAGGAAATGTCAAAAGAGATAATTACCGGAGCGGAAGCTCTGATGCGAGCCCTCAAGGAAGAGGGCGTGAAGACTATATTCGGATACCCTGGCGGTTCGATCATGCCGGTGTTCGATGCCCTATATGACTATACCCGTGGCGAGAAGAAGGCATTCGACCATATTCTCGTGCGCCACGAGCAGGCAGCCACACATGCTGCCGAGGGTTATGCCAGGGTGAGTGATGAAGTGGGAGTGTGTATCGTCACCAGCGGTCCTGGTGCGACAAACACTCTGACAGGTGTTGCCGACGCGATGATGGACTCAACGCCCATCGTGGTGATTGCAGGACAGGTGGGCGTGGGAGTGCTTGGCACCGACGCCTTCCAGGAGGTTGACCTCGTGGGTGTTGCACAGCCTATCTCCAAGTGGAGCTATCAGATACGTCGTCCCGAGGATATAGCATGGGCAGTGAGTCGTGCTTTCTATATCGCACGCACAGGTCGTCCAGGTCCCGTGGTGCTCGACTTCCCCAAGAACGCACAGGTGGATAAGACGGAATGGAAACCTGCAAAGGTGGATTTCGTGCGTAGCTATGTGCCTTATCCCGTCCCCGAGCAGTCGGCTATCGAGTCTGCGGCTGAACTTATCAACTCTGCCAAGCGTCCGTTGGCATTAGTGGGTCACGGCGTCGAACTTGGCGGTGCACAGAACGAGTTGGTGGAGTTTATCGAGAAGGCCGACATCCCTGCCGCACGCACTCTGCTCGGTCTTTCAGCCCTGCCCACCGACCATCCCCTCAACATGGGTATGCTTGGTATGCACGGCAACTATGCCCCCAACATCAAGACTCAGGAGGCTGACGTCATCATCGCCATCGGTATGCGATTCAGCGATCGCGACACAGGCACGCCTTCTACATACGCCAAGCAGGCTAAGATAATCCATCTCGACATCGACAACTCCGAGATTAACAAGTGCATCAAGTCGGATGTGGCTGTTGTGGGCGACTGCAAGGTCTCCCTCCCTGCCATCACCCGTCTTCTCAATAAGAACAACCACCGCGAGTGGCGCGACTCCTTTGCCGAGTATCATCAGCAGGAGGTGGAGAAGGTGATCAATCCAGCCATCCATCCCACCGACGGACCTCTGCTCATGGGCGAGATTGTGAATGCCGTGGCTGAGGCTACCAAGGGCGATGCAGTGCTTGTTAACGACGTGGGTCAGAACCAGATGTTCTCGTGCCGCTATTTCAAGTATAACAAGAAACGCTCTGTTGTCACCAGTGGCGGTCTTGGCACTATGGGCTTCGGTTTGCCCGCTGCCGTGGGAGCCACCTTCGGAGCCCCCGAGCGCACGGTGTGCATGTTCACAGGCGACGGAGGATTCCAGATGAACATCCAGGAACTCGGAACCATCATGGAGAACCAGTGCCCAGTCAAGGTCATCCTCATGAATAACAACTACTTAGGCAATGTGCGCCAGTGGCAGGACATGTTCTTCGGTCAGCGCAAGTCGTTCACACGTATGCTCAATCCGCACTACCAGCTTATCGCCGATGCCTATCACATTCCCTATCAGGTGGTTATCGACCGCAAGGACCTCCGTCCGGCAATCGAAAAAATGCTTGCCACCGACGGACCATTCATCCTTGAGTGTGCGGTGAAGGAAGAGGATAATGTGGCGCCTATGATAGCACCAGGAGCAAGTATCGACGAGATGATGCTTGAGATTAATATCGAAACAAAACTTGATTGTTAAGCGTAGTCAAATGGAAGAAAAGAAACTTTATACATTATTGGTATATTCGGAGAATATCGCCGGTATTCTCAATCAGATAACCGCCGTGTTCACACGCCGTCAGGTGAATATCGAGAGTCTCAACGTCTCGGCGTCGAGTATTCCCGGACTGCATAAATACACCATCACGGCATGGAGCGACGAGTCGCAGGTGGAGAAGATAACGCGTCAAATAGAGAAGAAGATCGACGTGGTGAAGGCTTCGTATTACACCGACGACGAACTCTATATCCGTGAGACGGGACTCTATAAACTCTCCACTCCATTGGTTATGGAGAATCCCGAGATCTCTCGCACCGTGCGCCGCAACGACGCCTTCATCACCGAGGTGAACCCCACCTACGTCATCGCCATGAAGTCGGGTCGCACCGAGGAGATAATGGATCTCTACTACAAGCTCGACGAGTTTGGCTGCATCCTTCAATACACCCGCTCTGGTCGCATCGCCGTCACCCGCAGTGCCACTGAGGAAGTGACTAAGCTGCTGGAAGAAAGAGAACTGAAGAATGGATAAAATCGGAAAATATCCTTTTACCGCTGAGCCGTTCCACTGCGACTTCTCCAAGCGCCTGTTCATGAGCCACTTGGGCAACCACATGCTCAATGCCGCCGATTTCCACGCCACAGAGCGCGGATTCGGCATGGATTATCTCAATCCCATCCACAAGACATGGGTGCTCTCGCGCCTTGCCATCGAGATGAACGAGATGCCAGCGCAATACACACCGTTCTATGTCGAGACATGGATAGAGAGTGCCATGAAGTATTTCACCAACCGCAACTTCCGTGTAGTGGGGGAGGACGGACGGGTGTTTGGCTACGGACGCAGTGTGTGGGCAATGATCGACACTGACACCCGTCAGCCTCAGGACATCTTGGCTATCCATGACGGAGCCATCAATGAATGGATAGCCGCCGATGTGGAATGTCCCGTCGCCAAGAGTTCGAGGGTGAAGATGAACAAGGATCTTCCCGTCATTCGCACCATCGACACATATTATAATGATGTGGATGTCAATGGACATATCAATTCCATCAAATACATAGAGCACGTCCTCGACCTCTTCCCCATGGAGTGGTATAGGGAGTACGACCTGAAAAGGTTGGAGATAGCCTACGTGGCAGAAAGTCATGCGGGGGATAAGTTGGCGTTCAGTATGCAGGATGGTTCGGATGAATTGGAAAAGCTCATTTGTATATCAAAAGTAGCTGAAAACGACTCAAATACCGTCGAAGTGTGCAGAACAATGGTAAAATTTGTAAAAAACTGATAGTAAATTTGGTAATATCACAATAATTTTATACTTTTGCACCCCGAAAAGAAATAGTTAACCCCTTGCCGTGCGCTCGTGCAGCGGATGGATGGACCGACAAGACGACTGCTTTTGGATAAGGCGGGCATGGTTCAGAGGGATAGTAATAACAATTTAAATATTTTAAAAACAATTATGGCAGAAATGAATTTTGGTGGCGTAATCGAAACAGTTGTCACCAGTAAGGAATTCTCATTGGAGAAAGCACGTGAAGTATTGAAGAATGAAACAATCGCCGTTATCGGTTATGGTATCCAGGGTCCTGGTCAGGCATGCAACCTGCGCGACAACGGATTCAACGTAATCGTCGGACAGCGCGAGGGCAAGACCTACGAGAAGGCCAAGGCCGACGGATGGGTTCCGGGCAAGACCCTCTTCTCTATCGAGGAGGCAGCCGAGAAGGGTACTATCATCTGTATGCTTCTCTCTGATGCAGGACAGATTCAGGCTTGGCCAAAGATCAAGAAATATCTTACTCCTGGCAAGGCTCTCTATTATTCACATGGCTTTGCCATCAACTGGAGCGACCGCACTGGCGTTGTTCCTCCCGCTGACATCGACGTAATCATGGTAGCACCTAAGGGTTCGGGTACATCTCTCCGCACCATGTTCTGCGAGGGACGCGGACTCAACTGCTCTTACGCCGTTTATCAGGACGCTACCGGCAAGGCTGAGGAGAAGACCATCGCCTTCGGTATAGGTATCGGTGCAGGTTATATGTTCAAGACCACATTCCAGCGCGAGGCTACTTCTGACCTCACCGGTGAGCGCGGTTCACTGATGGGTGCCATCGAGGGTCTGCTCGAGGCTCAGTACGACGTTCTCCGCGAGAACGGACACTCACCCTCTGAGGCATTCAACGAGACTGTTGAGGAGCTCACACAGAGCCTTATGCCTCTCTTCGCACAGAAGGGTATGGACTGGATGTATGCCAACTGCTCTACCACCGCTCAGCGTGGTGCATTGGATTGGGCTCCCCGCTTCCGCGACGCCATCAAGCCTGTTATGGAGTGGCTCTACTACTCAGTCAAGACAGGTAACGAGGCTCAGATTTCTATCGACAGCAACTCTAAGCCCGACTATCGCGAGGGTCTCAACAAGGAGCTTGAGGCTATGCGCAACAAGGAGATGTGGCGTGCAGCCGAGACTGTGCGCAAGTTGCGCCCCGAGAACAGCAACGACTAATTATCATCGTTAGCAAATAATTAAGCGCTGATTCCTGTAGGAGTCAGCGCTTTTTCTTTTTCCTTCCAATACCGAAGAGATGTCCGTAGCGTGATATGAGCTTTCGCATTGTCAGGAATGCATCCACGGCAGTTATGCTGTTGGCAATGATATGTGTCACCATCTCGCCTTTGGTGTTTGCCTTGGCGGGTTGCCACAGCGATTCCCACGTTGAGGCTATCACCTCTTCCTTTTTCTGTATCTCGGCATGCAGTTCCTCTTTGCGTGCCCTTATTTCCTCTAATGTGTTCATAGGCGTGGCGGTGTTATTTGTCCAACAGAATACTTGTCAACATCCTCACGAGAGGTTGCTCAATCCATGCCTTGCGCTTGCTATACACAATGAACAGCAGTAGGAAATAGATGCCGCCTACGATGGCGAATCCTCCTGCAACACCCGTTGTCGAGGCCATCCAATAGACCAAGGCAAAGGAGAGGTAGAACACCACGGCAAACACTAATCCTAAGATGAAGAATGCCAACAGCAATGCAGCACTGAGCCGCACGAGTTTCTCAACCACGTCATACTTCAGATAGTCTTTCTGAAGTAGGACGTAGTCTTTCAGTGTCTCCACCAATGTCGCTATTGATTCCACGTTTTTGTCGTTAGATAGCATATCGTGAGCGTTTAAATGGTGGATGATAATGTTTATTCTTCGGGAGTCACTTCCTGGATGTCGTCAACAAGATCCTCCACTTCCTTGCGTGAGAGTTTGATGTTATGCTTCTTGAGGAAGTCATTCACGGTGTCTGTAACCTTTGTACGTGTGTCCTTGCCACTTTCAGGGGCAACCAACAAACCGATAACAGCGCCGGCGACTGCACCGCCGAGGAATGCGCCAATATAACCTAAACTTTTCATAATCCTGATGTATTAAAATGGTTCAACATGTTATTATTCGAAGGCAAATTTACTCAATATAATTGGAAAAGCAATGATTTTTATAGTGATTTTTTGTTAAAATGCCCGTATTTTGCCGATTTAACAAACTTTATGTGGCAAATGTTTCCGTTTTTCGCCAATAATTAGTAATTTCGCAGAAATTTTTGTGTGATAGTAAAAACTGTTATATAATATAATAAGGTAGATTATGAAGAAGTACATGATTCTTTGCGCAGGACTTTGCGCAGCAATGGCTTTCACAAGTTGTAAGTCGAGTGAGAGTGCATATAAGAAGGCTTACGAGAAGGCAAAGGCCCAGGAGGCTGCTGCTGTTGAGACAAACACCGAGGCAAATGTTGTGGCTCCTGTTGAGGAGAAGCCCATCGACGAGGTGAGGATTGTCGATAATGCCGACAACGTGCAGGTGCGTCAGGAGCAGGTGTCTCTTATCGACGGTAGCGGACTGAAGAACTTCAGCGTTGTCGTTGGTTCGTTCTCGCTTCGCGCCAATGCCGACGGACTGCAGCAGCGACTCAAGGAAGCTGGATACGACGCTCAGATCGTGAAGAACACCGATCGCAACATGTTCCGTGTAGTGGCCACCACTTTCGCCGACAAGGCTTCGGCTGCTCAGAGCCGCAACGAACTGCGTGCGAAGTATCCCGACGCATGGTTGCTGTTCAACGCCAACTAATATCGTGGCAAGAATCCTTTCAATAGATTACGGCAAGAAACGCTGTGGACTGGCTGTGACCGACCCCCTGAAGATTATTCCCGGGGGATTGGCCACAGTTGCCACGTCTGAACTGATGTCCTTTCTCGACGATTATCTACGTCGCGAGGAGGTGGAGCTCATCGTTGTGGGCGAACCTCGACAACCCAATGGTCAGCCGAGTGAGAACTACGCCCGTGTGAAGTCGTGGGCAGGGCAATTCCGCAAACTTCATCCCGAGGTGCCCCTTCTGTTCTACGACGAGCGATTCACGTCGGTATTGGCTCATCGCGCTATGCTCGACGGAGGTCTGAGAAAGAAGGCGCGCCAGGACAAGGCCCTTGTGGATGAAATCAGTGCCACAATCATCTTGCAGGACTTTATGAATTCCATGCGAAATTCATAAAGTCCTGCAAGAATTAAAATATTAAAATATTAAAGAATTAAAATATTAAAGAGTGATTTTACCAATTTATACTTACGGTCAGCCAGTGCTTAGAAAGGTGGCGGAGGATATACCTACCGATTATCCCGACCTGCAGCAACTGATAGCTGACATGTTCGAAACACTTACAGAGTCGGAGGGCATCGGACTCGCAGCTCCGCAAATCGGTAAGGCTATTCGTTTGGTGGTTATCGATCTCGATGTGCTTGCCGACGACATGCCTGAGTATAAGGACTTTCGACGTCCGTTTATCAACCCGCATATCGTCGAGTATGACGACACCGAGACCGAAACCCAAGAGGAGGGTTGCCTGTCGCTGCCAGCCATACATGAGAAGGTGACACGTCCCACGCGCATTCGTGTGCAGTGGCTCGATGGCGACCTTCAGCCCCACGACGAGTGGATAGATGGCTTCCTCGCACGAGTGATGCAGCATGAGTTCGACCATCTCGACGGAAAGATGTTCGTTGACCGCATCAGTCCATTGCGCAAGCAGTTGATCAAGAACAAGCTCAAGGCTCTGCTTCAAGGCCGTTTCCGCTGTGGCTACAAGACTAAGCTGCTGCCGAAGAGGGGGTAAATGAAGAGTTAAAAATGAAGAATGGCTGCACTATAGTATTCAAGATAATTATGGCGATGCTGTTGCTCTCTGCCACGACGGCGAGAGCACAGTATAATACCGACCGACTGATAACAATCGGCCGCAGTGCCTTGTATTATGAAGACTATGTGCTCTCCATACAGTATTTCACACAGGCGATAACATCCAAGCCATACCTCTACGAACCGTGGTTCCTCAGAGGTGTGGCCAAGTATTATCTTGAGGATTATGTGGGAGCCGAGACAGATTGCTCCGAGGCCATCCGCATCAATCCCTTTGTCACTAACCTATACGAACTTCGCGGACTCGCTCGCATACAACAGGAGAAATACCAAGATGCAATCAGCGACTATACCCGTGCGCTGCAATATAGTCCTCAGAATCAGGGATATTGGCAGAACAGGGCTATATGCCGTATGCAGATGAAGGACTACGACCATGCGCTCAATGAGATAGACACCATCATCAGCAAATGGAGCCGTTTCGCTCCTGCCTACAATATGCGTGCCGAGGTGTTTCTCAACAAGAAAGACACCACCGAGGCGCTCAAGGCCCTCGACAAGAGTGTGGAGATCGACCCCTATGATGGCGGCACGTGGCAAGCCCTTTCTGTCATCAGTCTGTCGAGAAAGCAATGGAAGGATGCCGAGAAATATCTCGACAAGGCCATCCACCTACAACCCAAGCGCGCCGACCACTATATCAATCGCGCCTTGGCACGATTCAACCAGAACAACCTCAGAGGCACGATGGCTGACTATGACACAGCCCTCGACCTCGACCCCAACAATTTCCTCGGACATTATAACCGTGGACTGCTCCGCGCACAGGTGGGCGACGACAACAGGGCAATCCTCGACTTCGACTTTGTGCTCAAACTCGAACCCGACAATATCATGGCACTCTTCAACAGGGCACTGCTCCTCGACAAGACGGGCGACCTCAGAGGTGCTATACGTGATTATTCGAGGGTGATCAAGGATTTCCCCAACTTCTGGTTTGGACTTGAAAGCCGTGCCAAGTGCTACCGCCGTCTCGGTATGACCAAGGAAGCCGAGAAAGACGAGTTCCGGGTGTTCAAGGCACAGCTCTACAAGTCGCTCTATGGCAAGCAACCCCGACTCAACAAGAAACAGTTGCGCAAGCGCAGTGACATCGACCTCGACAAATACAACCAACTCGTCACTGCCGACGAGAACGAGGTGAAGCAGGAGTATAAGAACGACTATCGCGGACGTGTGCAGAATCGCCAGCCCGACATGGCGTTCATGCCCATGTACGACCTCTCGTTCGAGAATGTGCGCTCCGACGTCGAGTCGTATATGCCCTACGACAAGGACGTGGATGCCTTCAATCATAAGACAAGTGGCAAGCAGCAGTTGAACATCGTGTGCCGACCCATGGTAATCGACGAACCCGAGGTGCTCTCATTGCTCGAGGACGCCGACTCGGCGTCCGTGCTCGTGATATGGCAGAGGGCGGCTTATCGCATGAAGGAGAACGACCAGAAGCGCGACGACATCATCACACGCAGTGTCATCGCCGACTTCGACAAGGCAATCTCTCTCGCTCCGTCCAATCCCTATCTCTACTATAACAGGGGTAACGCCTATGCCGCTGGCAGCGACTTCGACAAGGCTATCCAAGACTACGACCGAGCAGTGGAACTCGACCCCAAGATGGCGGAGGCATACTACAACCGAGGGCTCGCCAAACTCAAGTTGAAGAAGACCAAGGAAGCCATCGTCGATCTCGGAAAAGCGGGCGAGGGTGGACTATATAAGGCCTATAGTGTAATCAAAAAATATAGCAAGTGATACAAAAAGACGGCAAATTAGTATTTTTTTAATATAATTATTCTCTAATTACGAATAAATTAGCTAATTTTGCGCCCAAAAAGAAATATTAGAGAGATTAGATATGATAAAAATCACATTCCCAGATGGCTCCGTACGTGAATACGAACAGGGAGTCAATGGACTTCAAATTGCCGAAAGCATATCACCGGCTTTGGCACGCGACGTTATCGCCTGCGCCGTAAATGGTGAGACAGTAGAACTAAACCGCCCCATCAACGAGGATGCCAAGGTGCAACTCTTCAAGTGGGACGACGATGAGGGCAAGCATGCCTTTTGGCATACATCAGCCCACCTCCTTGCCGAGGCTCTTCAGGAACTTTATCCAGGCATACAGTTTGGATTTGGACCAGCCGTGGAGAATGGTTTCTTCTACGACGTGCTTCTCAAGGATGGACAGATGATCAAGGAATCCGACTTCCCCGCTATCGAGGCCAAGATGAAGGAATTGGCAGGAAAGAAAGAGCCAGTGGTGCGCCACGAGGTGTCAAAGGCCGACGCCCTCAAGGAGTTTGGCGAGGCTGGACAGACCTACAAGTGCGAGCACATCGACCAAGATCTTGAGGATGGCACTATCACCACCTATACACAGGGAGCCTTCACCGACCTCTGCAAGGGTCCCCACCTATTGAACACGGGTGCCATCAAGGCAGTTAAGCTGACTAATGTGGCAGGAGCCTTCTGGCGTGGAGATGCCAACCGCGAGCAGATGCAGCGTCTCTATGGTATCTCGCTCCCCAAGAAGAAGATGCTCGACGAGTATCTCGTGATGCTCGAGGAAGCCAAGAAGCGCGACCACCGCAAGATTGGCAAGGAGATGGAGCTCTTCATGTTCTCTGAGAGGGTAGGTAAGGGTCTGCCCATCTGGTTGCCCAAGGGCACCGAGCTTCGTCTGCGCATGCAGGACATGCTCCGCAAGATACAGAAGCGCTACGGTTATCAGGAGGTAATCACTCCGCATATCGGTAGCAAGAACCTCTACGTCACATCGGGCCACTATGCCCACTACGGCAAGGACTCGTTCCAGCCGATACACACTCCCGAGGAAAACGAGGAGTATATGCTCAAGCCAATGAACTGCCCTCACCACTGCGAGGTGTTTGCATGGAAACCACGTTCATATCGCGACCTGCCCTTGCGCATTGCTGAGTTCGGTACGGTGTATCGCTATGAGCAGAGCGGCGAGTTGCACGGACTCACCCGTGTGCGCTCGTTCACTCAGGACGACGCCCATATCTTCTGCCGTCCCGACCAGGTGAAGAACGAGTTCTGCCGCGTGATGGACATTATCAGCGCTGTGTTCTCTATCTTCCACTTCGACAACTTCGAGGCACAGATCTCACTCCGCGACCCCAACGACAAAGAGAAATACATCGGTTCCGACGAGGTGTGGGAGAAAGGTGAGAACGCCATCATCGAGGCATGCCGCGAGAAGGGACTCAACGCTAAGATTGAATATGGCGAGGCAGCCTTCTACGGACCTAAGCTCGACTTCATGGTGAAGGACGCCATCGGACGCCGCTGGCAGTTGGGCACCATTCAGGTTGACTACAACCTTCCCGAGCGATTCAAGCTTGAATATACCGACGAGGACAACACCAAGAAGGTGCCCGTGATGATTCACCGTGCCCCCTTCGGTTCGTTGGAGCGTTTCTGCGCCGTGCTCATCGAGCACACCGCCGGTCACTTCCCCCTCTGGCTCACCCCCGACCAAGTGGCCATCCTGCCCATATCCGAGAAGTTCAACGACTATGCCAAGCAAGTGGCAAAGGAACTCGACAAGCAGGGCGTGCGCGCCACTATTGACAACCGCAACGAGAAGATCGGACGCAAGGTGCGCGACAACGAGATGAAGCGCATCCCGTATATGGTGATTGTTGGCGAGAAGGAGCAGGCCGACGGCACTGTCAGTGTTCGCAAGCAAGGCTCTGAGGAGCGTGGAGTTCTCACCATCGCCGACTTTGCCAAGAAGATCAACGACGAGGTAGCCGAGATGCTCAAGGCCACTGATGTTCATCCCGAGAATTAAGTGATATCTGAATAATATATAATATGGTACGTAACATATTCAAAGGCCTGGGCATAGCCCTCATCACTCCTTTCTGCGAGGACGGGTCGGTTGACTACAAGTCGTTGGTGCGCCTGATGGAGTATCAGCTTGACAACGGAGCCGACTTCCTCTGCATACTCGCCACAACAGGTGAGACACCCTGCCTCACCAAGGAGGAGAAACAGAAGATCAAGGATCTCGTGGTATCTACGGTCAAGGGTCGTGTGCCTATCCTCATGGGATGTGGCGGCAACAACACCGCAGCCATCGTCGAGGAACTCAAGACAGGCGATTTCCGTGGCATCGACGGAGTGCTGAGCGTGTGTCCTTACTACAACAAACCGTCTCAGGAGGGACTATATCAGCATTTCAAGGCTATCGCCGCAGCCACCTCGCTGCCCGTAGTATTATATAATGTACCTGGGCGCACGGGAGTCAACCTCAAGGCTGAAACAACTGTTCGTCTTGCTCGCGACTGCGAGAACATCGTGGCTATCAAGGAAGCCAGTGGCAGTCTGGAGCAGGTGGATGAGATTATCAAGAACAAGCCTAAGGACTTTGCCGTCATCAGTGGCGACGATGCCCTCACCTTCCCGATGATCTCGTGTGGTGCCGAGGGTGTCATCAGTGTCATCGGCAATGCTTTGCCCAAGGAGTTCTCGCGCATGATACGCCTTGAGTTCAAGGGCGAATACGAGGGTGCCCGCAAGATACACCATCGCTTCACCGAACTCTTCAGTCTGCTCTTCGTGGATGGCAATCCTGCTGGTGTCAAGGCTATGCTGCACGAGATGGGATTCATCGAGAATATCCTGCGTCTTCCGCTCGTGCCAACACGCATCAGCACTCTGCAGAAGATGAGTGAGATTCTTAAGGAGTTGAAGATTTAGTTGATGAGTTGACAAGTTGATTGTTATGAAATATAGCCTGTTTTTTGCTGATAAATGGCAAAAAACGGGCTTTTTTCTTGCAAATCCTAAAAAAGTTAGGAAAATATTTGGTGGTTTCAAAAAAACTTTGTACCTTTGCACCCGCAATTAAGAAAGAGGCTCCGTAGCTCAACTGAATAGAGCATCTGACTACGGATCAGAAGGTTGTGGGTTTGAATCCCGCCGGAGTCACTTTTTATCATTTATTATCATTACGGATTGGCTCCGTAGCTCAACTGAATAGAGCATCTGACTACGGATCAGAAGGTTGTGGGTTTGAATCCCGCCGGAGTCACTTCATTTCCTTAAGCCTTGCGATTTCATCACGGTATTGCGCAGCCTGCAGGAAGTCGAGGTTCTTCGCCGCTTCCTTCATTAGACGTGTAGTCTCGGCAATGCATTTCTCCAACTGTTGCGGAGTCATCTTCCTCACAATCGGGTCGGCAGCAAATGCACCCTCAGCCGGACCCGTGTAAGCCTTGGCGGCAACCGAGTCGGGAGTTTCGTAGGTATGAGCCACGAGAGCCGATTTTCTTTCCTTCATGATTTGAGTAGGAGTGATTCCGTGCTCCTCATTGTATTTCAACTGCTTCATCCTTCGGCGGTTAGTCTCATCGATAGTCAGCTGCATACTCTGCGTGATGGTGTCGGCATACATGATCACCTTGCCGTTCACGTTGCGTGCCGCCCTTCCGGCAGTCTGCGTCAGACTGCGATGACTTCTCAGGAATCCCTCCTTGTCGGCATCGAGTATAGCCACGAGCGACACCTCGGGCAAGTCGAGACCCTCGCGCAGCAAGTTCACACCCACCAGCACATCATATTCCCCCGCCCTCAGGTCTTCCAGAATCTTCACTCGGTCGAGCGTGGCCACGTCACTGTGTATATAAGCCGTCTTGATGTCGTGGTTGAGCAGATATTCCGTCAGTTCCTCGGCCATGCGCTTCGTCAGTGTGGTGATGAGCACACGCTCGTGGCGATTGGTGCGAGTGAGTATCTCGTCCATGAGATCGTCGATTTGGTTTTCGCTCGGTCTCACCTCAATCTCGGGGTCGAGCAGTCCGGTCGGTCTGATAATCTGTTCCACCACCACTCCCTCCGACTCATCCAGTTCGAAGTCAGCCGGTGTCGCCGACACATATATCACCTGATGCACCATGCTCTGAAATTCCTCGAATGTGAGCGGACGGTTGTCGAATGCCGCAGGCAGACGGAATGCATATTCCACGAGATTTCTCTTGCGTGCCCTGTCGCCGCCATACATCGCGTTTATCTGCGGCACACTCACGTGACTCTCGTCTATCACCATCAGATAATCCTCGGGGAAGAAGTCAAGCAGACAGTAGGGGCGTTCCCCAGGCTTTCTTCCGTCGAAATATCTTGAGTAGTTCTCAATACCCGAGCAGTGTCCCAACTCCTTTATCATCTCCATGTCATATTCCACGCGTTCCTTGATGCGGTCGGCCTTGATGTTGTCGCCCAGTTCCTTGAAGTAGTCGATTTGCTTCACCAAGTCGTCCTGTATCTCGCGTATGGCGATGTTGGTCTGTTCCTGAGTCGTCGTGAATAGGTTGGCAGGGTAAATCTGGTATTCGTCAAACGAGCCAAGCCGTTGCATCGTCATCGAGTCGAGTTCCTCGATGGCGTCAATCTCGTCGTCCCAGAATGTTATCCTCACTATATATTCAGTGTAGGCAGGACATATATCCACCGTGTCGCCCTTCACTCTGAAGTTGCCTCGTTGCAGTTCGATGTCGTTCCTCACATACAGTGCCCCCACTAATCGTCGCAGCAGCATGTTGCGGTCGAGCGTCTGTCCCTTCTTCACCACAATCACGTTCTCCTGCAGCGATATAGGACTTCCCATACCGTATATGCAGCTCACCGACGACACCACGATAACGTCCTTCCTGCCCGAGAGCAGCGACGACACTGCCCTCAGTCTCAGTCGGTCGATTTCGTCGTTGATGGCGAGGTCCTTTTCTATATATGTGTCGGTGGATGGTATGTAAGCCTCGGGCTGATAGTAGTCGTAGTAGCTGACATAGTATTCCACCGCGTTTTGCGGGAAGAATCCCCTCATCTCCTCATACAGCTGAGCCGCCAACGTCTTGTTGTGGCTCAATATGAGGGTAGGGCGGTTGACATTTGCAATCACGTTAGCCACTGTGAATGTCTTTCCCGAACCAGTCACGCCGAGCAGCACCTGTGCCCTGTCTCCATGCTCCAGTCCGTCGGTCAGTTGTCTTATTGCCTCAGGCTGGTCGCCTGTCGGTTTGTACTTCGAAGTTAATATAAATCTGTTCATTGGCTGCAAAATTACTCAATTTCAACGTAATAAAAGTTATATTTGACGATTTTTTTGCAAAAAAGGGTATAAAAGCTTTGTCTTTTAGGGAAAAATGACTAACTTTGCACTCCAAAATGCGAGAAATGAAGAAATACGTCATATCATTATCTATTCTGATGATGCTTCTTACGAGTTGCGCATCGGAGTTCAACCGTGTCTATAAGACTACGGACAATGATTATAAATACGAGTTTGCCAAGGAGTGTTTCGCCCGTGGCAAGTTCACTCAGGCCATAACCCTCCTTCAGGAGCTGGTCACCATTCAGAAGGGCACCGACAATGCCCAGGAATGTCTCTATATGCTTGCCATGGCAGAATATTGCGACCGCGACTACGAGAGTGCGTCAGAGACATTCAAAAAGTATTATCAGACCTATCCCAAGGGCATCTATGCCGAGCAGGCGGCGTTCTATATCGGCCAGTCGCTATATCAGAGCACTCCCGAACCACGACTCGACCAGACGTCCACGGTGAACGCCATCAGTGCCTATCAGGATTTCCTCGACTTCTTCCCCGAGTCGCAACTCAAGGAGAAAGCCACATCCCGCATGTTCGAACTCACCGACAAGCTTGTGCTCAAGGAGTATCTCTCGGCAAAGCTATACTTCAACCTCGGTGATTACTTCGGCAACTGTCTCGAAGGCGGCAGCAACTACGAGGCATGCATCGTCACCAGCGAGAACGCCCTCAAGACCTATCCCTTCACCTCCATGCGCGAGCAGTTTGCCGTGCTCATCATGAAGAGCAAATACGAGCTTGCCCGTCAGAGTGTAGAGGACAAGAAAGTCGATCGTTATCGCGACGCTGAGGACGAGTGCTACGGCTTCATCAATGAATATCCCGAGAGCGAAGAGCGCAAGACCGCCGAGAAGTATATCATGCGTTGCAAGGAAATAACAAAAGACTAAGTCGCATTGCGAAATACATTTCGCAATGCGAAATTAAAAAATTTAATCGCTGCGCGAAATTAAAGAATTAAAAAATTAAAGAATTAAAGT
>JBJEAY010000851.1:0-3971 GCA_051869575.1 Prevotella sp.
TAACCTTATAGTTTTATTATGTACATTCGTTGTGAACTAACACAATAATTCCAACAAGTTGTTGGAATTATGATATTGTACTTATGTCATTATTATGATTTTGTTCTTTTTAGTGTCATATTTTTATTTATTTTATATTATTCTATTCGTAATCGTCCCCATTTTCTTCTGGCGGCAACAGATAGTCGGAGGCTTTTTCTGAGGATATGGCGGACTTGCCAGTTTATCTTTCCAACAGTTCTTTTTTCGTCATCTCGTCAATCTTTTTAATAGATTCATCACCGCCATTATCCCTCTTCCCTCATATTGTGCGCAGGCGTATGCCTTCTTGCCGCGCTCCGGATAACGTGGGTGTCCACGCATTACGAGGGTATATTTCATATTGATTGCTTCTTTTTGTATATTTCGAGTGCAAATATAATAAATAATAAGGTAAGATGCAAGTAAATCGTAGAAAAAGTGATGTTTTTATCGAGAAAAAGATATATAGGCATCTGTTGCAATAGGATTATTAACCTTTCAGCCGCAAGATTATTAATCTTAGTGGCGCAAGGTTAATAACCTTTATTGCCATAATATTAATATAGTGTAATTTTATAATAAGATGTTTGGTAGTATGGAAAATAATGTGTACCTTTGCGGCAAATTTTGGAAAACTAAGAAAATCAATAATAAAATGGAACAAAGCATAAAGCCACAGCGCATTAACGTTGTTGACAGCCTTCGCGGATTTGCCGTGGTAGGCATTATTATCATACACTTTCTCGAACACCTCAATTTCTATTCTTTTCCCGAACCAACGGCTTTCGACCAAGGACTTTGGGATACTGTATTCTATATCGGGGCGAGCAAGATGTATGCCATATTTGCATTGCTGTTCGGACTGAGTTGCTATATTCAGCACCATAATGCTGAGAAACGTGGCGAGGATTTCCGCTTGCGCTTTGCATGGCGAATGTTGTTGCTTTTCGGTTGGGGAATGCTCGACTTGGTGTTTTTCAATGGTGACATACTTTGCACATACGCAGTTCTCGGACTATTGCTGATACCCTTGGTTAAGGCTCCAGATAAGGTGTTGATTGTTGTGGCTGCCGTATTGTTTCTGCAACCCATCGAGATATATTACATCATCAAGGGACTGCTCAATCCAGATGCAATGCCTATGGATCTGGGCTATGGACATTTGTGGGGAGTGTGCTATGAGGCATGTGCCAATGGAGGTTTCCTTGATGTGGCAAAGGCGGGATTGACCACGGGACTTCCTATCAACTTTGGTTGGGCAATAGAGCATGGCCGTCTCACCCAGACTCTTATGCTCTTTGTCGTAGGTATGCTCTTGGGGCGCAAACGCCTCTTCATCAATGAGAATGGCAATCTTGGCTTTTGGAAGAAGGCAATGATAGTTGCCTTGTTGGTATTTGCCATAACACAAGTGCTGCTTCTCACCATATCAATTGACGAGTTGCCAATTTGCATTGGCAAGAGTTTGGAGATTCAGCTCACTGCATGGCGCAATTTCTCCATGATGACATTCTATGTTGGTAGCATCACATTGCTATATTACACCACACCTATGCGTAAAGCCATCTCGCGCCTTGAGTGCATTGGCAAGATGAGTCTTACCGACTATCTCCTGCAGAGCATCGTCGGCGGTTTCATCTTCTACAACTGGGGACTTGGTCTCTATACTGTCAGTCACCATAGGATGAGTTTTGTTCTCGGCATCTTGTTCTGCATCTGCCTCTATTACTTCTGCCGTTTCTGGACAAGCCGTTTCTGCAGAGGACCATTAGAGGAACTCTGGGCAAGAGCTACGCATATAAAGTTTCATTAATCAGATGACATTATGGATTTTCCTATTGTATTATAGGGAAATACCCTTGCATGATTAACAGAAACCCATTACCTTTGCACAAAAAACAAAAAAGGTAATTGATATGGAAAGAAAATTATTTATCATTATGTTGCTCTCTTTGATGGCAATGGGAGCAATTGACTCTAAGGCTCAGGATTTTAGACATAAGCATGATCCAAGGGAACAAAGAATGTTCTGTCTCAGCGACGAGAAGTTCACCATATTATATAATAAGGTGAAGAATGCCAGTTTCGACGACCGCAAGATGGACCTCATCGAGGTGGCGAGTCTTGGCGCATTTTATTCCTGTGAGCAGTGTGCGTCGATTATGAGCATATTCTCCTTTGGCGACAAGAAACTTGCCGCTCTCAAACTGATGGCTCCACGCATCATCGACCATCGTCATGCCTATATGATATACGACATTCTCTCGTTCCAGAGCGAGAAGGACGAGGCAGCCAGAATTATCGGAGGCTGCGGAAAAAACAGATAAAGTATGAACAAACCGTGTATTCTATAAGAATGGCACGAGATATACAGGCAAGAATATCACATCCTTGTCTTTACCTATATCCTTGGTGTAAACCAAGTATTTCCTGTCTATGCGGTCTGAAAACTTTTCCGTAAATAGATCGAGAGAAACATGCCTTTTGTAGCTCGATGACTTGACCTCAAGTGGACATATCTTTGAATGTTGAGAAAGCAAGAAATCTATTTCATATAGATGATTGCTTGTCTTGCTTGGAAATGTGTAATAGAACAGTTCATTTCCAGAAGCCTTCAGCATTTGAGCCACTACATTCTCATACACGTAACCCATATCTGCGGACAGTTTGTCGCTTAGGAGTTTTTGATATATGACATTTTCAGTGAAGTCCTTGTCCTTAAATGCCTGGGTGACAAACAGTCCTGTGTCCGACATAAACATCTTATATCGTGACACATTGCGATGAAGATTCATACCTACACTTGGGTCAATGGCATGATAGGCAATGTTTATCGTCATGGAGTCTTCCATGTCCGCTATTACCGATTCTATGATATCCTGTCGTGTATCGCCGATAGTTCCAGATATGTTGTATCTGGATGCATTGCCGGTTAATTGGGCTGGTATTGCAGAGTACAACTTGGAGGCACGCCCCGTTGGGTCTATCTTTCTGAAATCATCCTCATACAGTTCTATGATGCTCCGTTTCACGGAATCAACCAAAGACAAGTTCTTGTCCTTTAGATATGCGTCAACAGCTTGTGGCATACCGCCAACAAGCATATATAGCCTGAAGTCTCTCATAAGTTTTCTGTGTACTGCATCGCCGAATGGTCGCATTCTCGTCAAGTTATCCTTGATGAGTTGCATTGTCACATTGTCTCCCTGCGCCCACTTAAACTCTTCGTAATCCATAGGATATAGTGTCAATCGGGTTTCTTCGCTTGGTATAACTATGTCCTTCACGTTTTTTTTCAGAGTCAAGAGCGAGCCGGTCTCAATATAGTCATATCTTCCATCTTTTACAAAATACTTTATGGCTTGTCGGGCGAGAGGTTGCAACTGTATCTCGTCAAAGATAATAACAGATTCGCGGCGATACAACACGACTTTCATAAGTTGCTGAAGACGCATGAAGAAATAGTCGAGGTCTGATAAGTCATTAAACCAACTATTGACTTCCTTGGATATGTTTGCGAAGTCAATCAATATATATGACTTGTATTCCTTTTTGGCAAATTCCTCGACGATCGTGGATTTTCCCACTCGCCTTGCTCCCTTAACCAATAGGGCAGTCTTGCCGTCCTGCTCATTTTTCCATTTGAGCATCTTTTGGTATATCTTTCTCTTAAATACCATATACTATTATGATTATTTATTGCAATTCTGCTGCAAAATTACTAAGAAAAACTGAAATCCCCAAATCTTTTTTCTGAAAATGCAGGAAAATCCCCAAATCTTTTTTCTGAAAATGTAGGAAAATCCCCAAATCTTTGGTATCTGAGGTTAATAAAGTAATGGTAATACTTACCTTTTGGTTAGTGTCTTATTTGTCCGTATGGTTGCATGGCAATAGGATAATATGTAATTTTGCGGCAAAAAAGACATGAAAGAACCAGTAATGCATTT
>JBJEAY010000852.1:0-3970 GCA_051869575.1 Prevotella sp.
AGTTAATTCAAAAGGAACGTATTCTATTCCTTTGGTATATGGTTGTGCAATAAAAAATGGTAGTGACAATACCCTTTCATATAATAAATCTACCTATGTTAATCATGCAGAAACTCAAATAAGTAGTCCGTACATTTATTCGATGGTGAATAATGTAGATGGAGCAAAACTTGTTTGGCAGGATGTTCAAAATATGGTAGCTGTTAATAGTTCATTAGGCGATAACGGGCATAGTTTGATTTTTACAATAGGTGATAATATCGCCCAAGGCAATGCTGTTGTTGCTGCAACTGCTGGTGGTACAGTTGTATGGAGTTGGCATATATGGGTTACCGATCGTGATGTGTCTGTGAATGCAGCAATACCAACTAAAGCCTTAGACACAAGCAAAACATATTATTTCATGCCTGTCCCCCTTGGTTGGTGCGATGGCACAACCTCTACTGTAGCACCACGTAATGTCACTCTTTCGTTAACCCAAGGACAAAGTGGAAAAAACTTATCAGCTTCTATCGCCCAAGCTGGTAGTACGGCAACATCGGGAAATTTCACTTATTATCAATGGGGACGCAAGGATCCCTTTGTGGGAAGTACAGGCTCAGGTAATACAACAAAAACTTGGTATGATGGAAATGGCACTACAAATAACACCAATCCTACTACCACTTCACAGACGTCAAAAGCAGAAAGTATAAAATACCCAGAGAAATTCATTTCTGGCTCTTCCACTTGGGATACTAGCACTACTTATGACAATTGGAATGCAATATTGGAAAGTACTACTGCTCCAAATACACCATATAACTACGATGCCGTTGAAAAAACTGTTTATGACCCCAGTCCTGTTGGATACAAACTACCAGCAACTATGGCTTTTTCTGGTTTTACAATTGATGGAAAAAATAAAGGATCTACAGAAATGTCGTCATGGAATGTAAAAAGTACCACTATGACTAATAATGGATACGAGTTTTATACTCAGGGTTGGAAAACGGAACCTACCGATTTTTGGATTGCTGGCGGTTACAGGCATTATAACAATAGCGGTTCGTTGTACGACGTTGGCTCCCGCGGCTACTATTGGTCGGCTGGTCCGCGCTCCAATACGTACGGTTGCAGCTTGACCTTCCATTCGAGCAGCGTGGGCCCGCAGAACGGCAGCTACCGCGCTTACGGGTTCTCCGTGCGCCCCGTCTCAGAATAAAAATTCGATTCATTTGATTCATTTGACAATTTGAAAAATTTTATAATTTGATAATTTGAAAATTCGAAAAATTTAAAATATATACAATCGAGAACGTTAAAATGACGCCCGCAGGGCGTCGAAAAAAAATTAAAAAAATAGCGGTTATGACGGCAAAAGAATTGATATCGCTTGAAAGCGGAAATCACGACGAGATACGTCTCTACAAGGTGGGGATGTTCTGGTGTGCCTACGAACGCTCGGCCTACATGATGTGCAGTCAGGTGAGAGAGCTCAAGGTGAAGGCAGACCGTGTCAAGTCGGCTGGCGGTCAGGTGCTGTGCAAGGTGGGATTCCCGCTGAGCTCGTTCGACACCACCGCAGCCTCACTCGAAGTGAAGTCGAGGGCCGATGACGTGGTGGTGTTCAAGGCTCCACGCGCCATCACCGAAGACCAGTTCCTTGAGTGGAAAAACACTCATACCGTCGCAGACAGTAGCGCGCCCTCGGCGGAGGGCGACATCGTGAAGATGATTCGTGGCTTCAATGTGGCTGTGCACACCCCCATGGAGTGTATGGACTTCATCATGGAGCTGCAGCGACTGACAAAATAATTCATTTCAATTATTAATGCCCCTCCCGCACAGAAAGTCTCTTATTACCGGCGATGAGAATATGGTCGATTGCGGTTGACCGTAGGGTATCAAAAGTAAGTTCAATGGCCCACCGGCGACGTAAAATGTCACGAAAGGCGCGCAAACCTGCACCGCAGCAGTGATGAGTGTGTTGTCGTCGGTTATGATAAAAAACTTATAGTCTGTTCGGTGTCTGCGAGCATTGTCCAGGTTCTGATTCATTTGAGTGGCCATCTCTCCGTATAACGAGGGTATGGGCGTGATTCGCCCGCGGTTCGTTGAACAACGTTGGCTCCAACGGCAACTATTGGTCGGCTGGTCCGAACTCCAATACGAACGGTTGCAACTTGAACTTCAATTCGAGCAACGTGAACCCGCAGAACAACAACAACCGCGCTAACGGGTTCTCCGTGCGCCCCGTCTCAGCACTTACATCATAATTTGAATATATCCATGTCAGGAATTAGGGACGGGAGGGGCTTTTTTTAAAAAATATACGGCTATGGCACTATACAGTAATCTGCCTGTGTATAAGGCAACCTACGATTTGCTGATTGAGTTCTACCGCCGCGAGGACACTATCCCGCGCAAATACAGATACTCGATAGTCGATGAGATAAAGAGACACCTGTGCGACTTGCTGTCGATGGTATATCAGGCAAATGCCTCGCAAGACAAGAAGCCGTTCCTCCGTCAGGCAATGCGCGACATCGAGGAGGTGAAGATAAGGGTGAGGATACTCAGCGACCTCCACGTGCTCGGGGTGAAGCATTTCGCCGACCTGTGTGTCAGGGAAGAGTCGATATCCAAGCAGCTCACGGCATGGCACAACAGTGTGAGATAATTAATTGACCAACTTTATGAAGATAACCGACGACCAACTGCTCGAGGACGTATTCTCAGCCTACTACAATGCCAGGCAGAAGAAAAGAAACACCAAGAGTCAGGTGAACTTTGAGATGAACCTCGAACACAACCTTGTGGAGCTTTATGAGCAGCTCAAGGCAAGGACATGGAAGCCGTCGAGAGGACTGTGCTTCATCACCGAGGAACCGGTGAAGAGGGAGGTGTTCGCCTCGCCGTTTCGCGACCGCGTGGTCCACCACCTGCTGTTCGACTATATCTCGCCCATATTCGAGCGGCTGTTCATCTACGACAGCTACTCGTGCCGCAAGGGCAAGGGCACGCTCAAGGCATTGGAGCGATACGAGCACCACATCAGGGCGTGCTCGAATAACTACACCGGCAACTGCTATATACTGCAGCTCGACCTCAAGGGCTACTTCATGTCGATAGACAAGACGCGGCTCTACAACATCATAAGCTCCGACCTGCAGAGAATGCGCCACCGCAAGGGGCCTTACGGCAAGCGATGGGACGACCAGGTGGATTTCGACTTCGTGGATTATCTCGTGCGAGAGATATTGGCACACACACCCACGAAGAACGTGATACGAGTGGGCGAGGCATCAGACTGGAACGGTCTGCCGCCGTCGAAGAGCCTGTTTTGCCAGCCCGAGGGCGTGGGTCTGCCTATAGGCGACTTGACCTCGCAGCTGTTCAGCAACATCTATCTCAACCGCCTCGACCACTATTGCAAGCGCGAGCTCAAGTGCCGCCACTACGGCAGATATGTGGACGACTTCTATATCATGGGCAGCAAAAAGACCGAGCTGCTCGGGCTTGTGCCATATATAAGACAGATGCTGAAGGACGAACTCGGAGTGACGCTCCATCCTCATAAGATACACGTCACCCACTACCGCAAAGGCACTCGGTTCATGGGCGGATATGTGTTGCCCCACCGCCGCATGTTGCGCCGGCGCACGATATGGAAGTTCCGCCGCGAGATGAACAGGCTCGCCGCCCTGATGGGCGCGCCCGAGGTGATGAGCCCGGGCGAGGTGAAGGCAGCCATGGCCACCATCAACTCCTATCTCGGCCTGCTGTGCCACTACGACACCTACCGCATAAGGCGCAAAGCCATGATGAGGGCGGAGATGTATCGCTACTTCGACTTCACGCCGCGCTTCACCAAGGCGGTGATGAAAAAGAAACCGGCAGATTACGAAACTTTAAAAAAGATAGATTATAAAACATTATGCCACTGACCGAATACAATAAGGAAAAGGCCTATAAGGAGACCTATGAA
>JBJEAY010000853.1:0-3964 GCA_051869575.1 Prevotella sp.
CACGCCATCCTCGGCATATTTCAGCAGACGGGCGCGGGCACCCATGTTCTGTCCGATTTCGCCTTGCTTCCATCCGTATCTTGGAGCTCCGCACCATTTCCACCATGTGCTGTTCTCGCCGCCACCGTCAATGGTGCCTTCGCCAGTGATGGCGATGTCATTCTGTTTGTAGGCATAGATACATGGCTGGAGGTTGTAGCAGTCGAGACCTTCCCAGCGTGTAGGAACGATAGGATAGAGCTCGGGTTGGAACACAAACTGCAGCACGGCTCCCTTCTCAACATGGAGATTAACTTTGCTTTTCAAGGTAATGGCACCTGTGTTGAATGTGCCTTCGGGCACGATTACTCGACCTCCACCAGCTTTTGAACAAGCGTCGATGGCTTTGTTGATCGCCTTTTGGTTGACAGCCGCAGTAGCCTTAGTGCTTGCGCCATACTTAGTGATGTTGAACACTTTGTCGCCAAACTGTGGTTGGCGGATGCTCTGTTCTATCTGCTTGTATTGAGTGTCCCATCCATCGGCAAGAGCCACAATGGGCAATAGCAGAAGAGCAAGCAAAAACTTGATATACTTCATACTTTTTTAATTTGTTTTATTTAAAGATTTAAGTTTTATGGGGGCAAAGATAATGTTTTTTTTTCAAATAACCAAGAAAAGCGTTGTTTTTTTCTATAAAATGAACACAGAGGCACAGAGATACAGAGAAAAACAATAAGAACTCTGTATCTCCGTGCCTCTGTGTTAGAGAAGTGCTACTATTCAGCTAAGGCTGCAAATAGGTTGTCGAGAGCCTTGTCGGCATCTCCGTCAGCCTCCTTAAGCAAGGTTACGAACTTAGAACCGATGATGGCACCTGCAGCATTGGCCTGGGCACTTTCGAGTGTCTGCTTGTTGCTGATACCGAAACCAATCATGCGTGGGTTGCGCAGGTTCATGGCATTGATTCGACGGAAATACTCCTGCTTTGCCTCGTCGAAGCTCTTTTGTGCTCCTGTGGTAGCAGCTGAGGATACCATATAGATGAATCCGTCGGTATGCTCGTCGATAAATCTTATCCTATCTTCACTCGTCTCGGGAGTGATGAGCATGATGACTCGAATGTCATACTTGTCAGCCACGGGCTTGATTTCGTCGAGATAATCCTTGAATGGCAGGTCGGGAATGATGACACCCGATACTCCCGAAGCAACACACTCAGCGAAGAAAGCGTCATAGCCATAGTTCATGATAGGGTTGAGATAACCCATGAGAATAAGCGGTATGCTCACATCGTCCTTGATGGCAGTGAGTTGGGCGAATAGGTTTTTCAGGGTCTGTCCGTTTCTTAGGGCAGTTGTGGCAGCATCCTGGATAACAGGACCGTCGGCCATTGGGTCGCTAAAGGGAATTCCAACTTCAATGAAGTCGATACCTCGACGTTCCATTGTTTTGATAACATCGCCTGTGCAGTCGAGCTTAGGGCAGCCCGAACAGAAATACAGCGAAAGTAGTTTTTTGTCGCCTTTGTTGGCGAATAATTCATTGATTTTATTCATAATTTTCTATTTTTTGTAGGTGGGTGTAGGTGATGTAGGGTGGGAGGACACTTCTTTTATGAAGGAGGCCAGGGTGGCTTCGTTTTTTATACCAGGGGCAGTTTCGAAGCGGGAGTTGAGGTCGATGCCAATCATCTTGGGATGATGGAAAAGGGCGAGCCTTTCAGCATCGCCGTGACCTATGCCTCCACTGAGAAGGAAGGGCAGATTGCCCTTGTAGCCATCCAACACCGACCAGTCAAACTGTCTGCCGCTACCGCCAACCGTCTTGCATTTAGTGTCGAAAAGAAGTATGTCGGCGATGGGGGAGGAGGTGGCTGATTCATACTCAGCAGCCTTTTTGATATCTTCAGCATTCTCCACACTGATGGCCTTCATCACCTTACAATCCTCATGCAGCATAGGGCGCAGTTGCCTGATGTATTCCGCCGACTCACTGCCATGAAGTTGGATGACGTCGAGACGGCATCTGTGGGCGATGTCGGCAATCTCATCTTGCGACTGATTGACAAAGACACCCACGCGGGTGATGCCGTCGGGGATGGCATCTGCAGCCGAGAGGTCGGAGACATAGCGTGATGATTTCGGCCAGAAGATCATTCCCATCCACGTTATGCCGGTTTGGGATATGGCGCGGATGTTGTCGGGCTCGCGCATGCCGCAGATTTTTATTATCATATTATTTCTTTTATGAAATGTGAGAGGGCAGAGCCTGGATTTTCCTCTTTCATGAAACACTCGCCGATGAGGAAACCGCGGAATCCGGCATCTTGCAGTTGGCGGATTGTGGCGGGATTTGATATTCCGCTCTCGCTCACCTTGACAGCATCTTTTGGCAGTAGTGAGGCGAGACGGAAGGAGTTGTCAACCGATGTGATGAAGGAACCGAGGTTGCGGTTGTTGATACCGCAAAGGTCCGGCTCCAAGTCGGCATATTCCAGTTCTTCCTCACTGTGCATTTCGAGCAGTACCTCTAATTGCAGTTCGTGGGCAGTGCGCAGCAGGTTGCGACATTCCGTCTTCGACAGTTCGGCAGCAATGAGCAGTGCAGCCGAGGCTCCACAGAGTCGGGCTTGGAAGAGCTGGTATTCGTCGATAACGAAGTTCTTGTACAATACGGGGATTGTCACTCCCGACTGTCTTGCCTTGACTATAAACTCGTCCTTGCCTCCGAAGTATTTCTCATCGGTGAGGATACTGATGGCAGATGCCCCGTTCTTCTGATAATCCAGAGGAATAATGTCAGCCTGTCCATCCTCTTTTATCCACCCCTTTGATGGCGATTTGCGCTTGAACTCCGCTATTATGCCCGTAGGTGATTCAGCAATCGCCTTTTTCATCGAGGGGACGCTGTTGCCTTCCGCTGATGCCATCAATGCTTCCACCCGTTGGTGTATATCCCTTTCCGACATCACCTGCTTGAACTGCTCCACCTCAATGCGCTTGTGGGCTACTATTTCTTCTAATATATCCATCTTTTTCTAATTAGGAATTAGGGATGAGGAATTAGGAATTTAGTTCTACGAACTTCTTGAATGTGGCGAGAGCCTTGCCGCTGTCGATTGACTCGCGTGCAATCTCCACGCACTCCTCGATGTCCTTCTTTCCCTTTTCGAGCACCTGGATACCGAAGGCTGCGTTGGCAAGCACCACGTTTTTCTGTGCGGGCAGGGCAGTGTTGGCAAGCACGTTGTCGAAGATTTCCTTAGCCTCTTTCTCGTCCGCACCGGCACGAAGTTCTTCGGGCTTGGTGATTCCGAATCCGAGGTCAGACGGTTTGAAGATACGCTCGTAGTTGTTGGTAGTCACCTTGAAGTCGCCAGTAAGCGAGATTTCGTCATATCCGTCGATACTGTTCACGATACCATAGTCGATTCCGATTTTCTGATATACATTATTATATAGGCGCATCTGGTCGAGATTTGCCACACCGAGCAACTGGCATTGCGGTTTGGATGGATTGACAATAGGACCGAGCAGATTGAAACAAGTGGGGAACTGCAATGCCTTGCGGATAGGACCCACGAACTTCATCGCCTTAGCGAAGAGTTGGGCATGCAGATACACGATGCCGCACTCGTTAATGCAGCGGTTGAGTTTGTCGATGTCGTCAGTGAATGTCACACCGTGATTGGCTATCACGTTAGATGCACCACTTGTACTCGTGGCGGCATAGTTGCCATGCTTAGCCACTTTGTATCCCGCACCGGCGATAACAAAGCATGATGTGGTAGAGATATTGAATGTGTTCTTGCGGTCGCCGCCAGTGCCCACAACGTCGATATATCTTTCGCAGTCGAGAGGCACAGGCACACCCGTTTCGAGTATTCCGTCACGGAAGCCAAGCAGTTCGTCCACTGTTATTCCGCGCATCTGCAATGCTGTGAGCAGAGCGGTAATCTGCTCGTTGGGAAATTCACTTTTTG
>JBJEAY010000854.1:0-3950 GCA_051869575.1 Prevotella sp.
CCTCTTTGGTCATGGAGTATGGCAGTAGGGAATATTTTATTTCGCATACGTTGGTCAGGTTGTCAATTTAACATTATTAAACGATAAATATTTGTTAAATCGGGAAAGATATTGTACCTTTGCAACGTCAATAATCGCGGAATGGTGTGTAATTCCATTGGTTAATAATCGCGGAATGGTGTAATATCTGAGAAATAATAATCGCGGAATGGTGCAAGATGAGAAGAAAGATTTATGATAAACTTCTGGAATGGAAGAAGTTGAGTTGTGGCGAGACTGCTGTTATTATCAACGGTGCCCGTCGTGTAGGCAAAAGTTATGTGGCAAAAGAATTTGCCGCAAGGGAATATCGTAGTTATATCTTGCTTGATTTTAATAAGGTTGACAACAGAATAAGGGATTTGTTTGATATGTACCTGGATGATCTCGACACATTCTTTATGTATCTTGGGGCATATACAGATACTACCTTATATAAAAGAGATTCTGTTATCATTTTCGACGAAGTTCAACAGTACCCACGTGCAAGAGCTGCCATCAAATACCTTGTTGAGGATGGCAGATATGACTATATTGAAACGGGTTCACTCGTGTCAATAAAGAAGAATGTGGAAAACATAGTAATCCCCTCAGAAGAGGAGGAATTACTGCTACATCCTATGGATTTCGAGGAGTTTCTATGGGCAATGGGCAACGAGACTCTTATGCCATTAATTCGCAAGAATTTTGAGATGACGCATGAGATGGGACAACTCTTGCACAGAAAGGCGATGGATTATTTTCGGCAGTATATGATAGTGGGAGGAATGCCGCAGGCAGTTGCTAAATATGTGGAAACAAGGGATTTCGGCATGGTGGATAGAGTGAAAAGGCATATACTGAGGCTCTATCGAAGCGACATCCAGAAGTTTGCCAAGGGCTATGAGGCAAAGGTGACGAGAGTATATGATGCAATACCGTCACAGTTGCAAAAGCACGAGAAAAAGTTCGTACTTCGCTCATTGTCGGAGGATGCAAAGATGAGAGATTACGAGACAGCCTTTTTTTGGTTGTCGGATGCCATGATAGTAAATATTGCATATAATTCTACAGAACCGAATATCGGTTTGGGATTGTCGGAGGATGATTCCACTCTGAAATGCTATATGGCAGACACAGGGCTTATGCTAAGCCATGCGTTCAAAGAGAATGACATAGTCGCGGAAAATCTTTATGCAAAGATATTGACGGACAAACTGGAATTCAACGGTGGAATGGTGATTGAGAATATTGTCGCCCAAATGCTGAGGGCATCGGGGCATCGTCTCTATTTCTTCTCTAAATATGACAAGAGCAATGCCGAAAACAGAATGGAGATAGATTTTCTCGTAACGAAAAGCAGAATCACTACTAGGCACAACATCTCACCGATTGAAGTGAAATCCACACAAAGATATACGTTGACATCCATGAAAAAGTGCTTGGCAAAGTATAGCAGTTTCATCGCCACTCCATACGTGGTTCATACAGCAGACCTGAAAAAGGAAGACGGAATAACATACCTGCCGTTGTATATGACCCCACTCTTATAGAAGGTGGTAAACCCAAATAACCAAGTGCCTCCGCAGTTCCTCCGCACCAAAGTCGGTGATACTCCACTATTACAGGAATACAAAGAATGCATATTGGATAAGGAATATATTTTACATGTTTTGGTTGGACTTCTTAGGTGGCTTTGCCAGTGTGCTCAAGTGTTCTATGCACGTACGTTCAAAGGTGGTCACACAAGTTTGTGTGACACAAGCTTGTTTTATGCATTATTAACAAGCCGTATCAGATTCCTCTTACACTTTTCCAACAGTCGTCTTCATCACTAAGCTGATTTCCTGGTAGGTCACGTCTTCCGGGCAGATGGCTTTGATGGCAGAAGTGCCGTTGTCGGTGCCTACTTGTATTAATGCCTTGCGGATGATGTCGATGTGGTCTTGGGGCACGATGTCTTCGAGTGGTATCTGACCTGTCTCGACATAGCGTGCGAGATGGCTGAAGATGGTGGAGAAGGTGAGGCTGCGGGCTGCGGCTATGTCGGCGATTGACATGCCGGCGGTGTATAGCTTGTAGCTCGTCACGTATGTCTTTTCCTTCTCTTCCTTTGGCTTTCTTTCTCTCGGTTTTTTCTCTTTCGGTTTTTTCTCTTTAGGCGTACGTTCCTTCTTTTGGCGACTTTGCGCTTGTTCGCCGTCGATGGCAATCACTAATGAGTGCTGCTTTTCCTTGAGATAAGTGGTTGCAGAGAATCCCTTCTCGGCGATGGCATCGAGGAGCAGGCGATGGAATCTGTAGAGATGGGCAAAGTCGTAGTATGTGTCCTTCAGACGTTGCATGGCCTGCTTGTTGTTGGATTGCACGTCGGGAGTCAGTTCGATGGCTTTTGTGAGCACGTTCTTAATATTGATCGAGAAATATTCGGCACTGCGCTTTATGCGCTCAAGAAATGCGGGAGCGTTCAGTTGGTCGTTAGAGCAAGACGCTATTTGGTAAATCCACTTCATAGCCACGTCGGTCACTTTCTCTTTCAGTTCGGCAGCCGTTTGTCGGTGCAGTTGGGCGAGCGAGGCATTTGTGCCCGAGAAGAATTCGAGCATTAGGCGCAGCAGATGGTCTTCGGTGGATTGCAGGTTGCGGAAGTCAAACAGTTCGATCATGAGCTGTCGATAGTAGTCCTGCTTCAATTGAGGCAGTTGTATGATGCTTTGTTCGGCGTCAGCCTCCTGTTTGGCGATATAATTATCCACGCGCATGTCGTTGATGATAGCCGAGTCGGTGATTTTGGATACAATCACGATGCCGTCGAGACTGCGGCAACGGCTGAGTGCCACATACACCTGTCCCGGGGCAAAGGAATGGCCGGCGTCGATGATGGCGCGATCGAAGGTCAGACCCTGGCTCTTGTGAATGGTGATAGCCCATGCCAAGCGCAAGGGATATTGACGGAAGACCCCCTGAATGTCGGTCTCTATCTCGTGGGTGTCGGGATTGACTGAGTATTTGGCGTTTTCCCATTCCTGTGGCCCCACGCTAATATCCTCGTCCTCACCAATGCATCTCACAGTTATCTCCTTTTTGTCCAAGGCTACCACATGTCCGATTTTTCCGTTGTAGTATTTGCCGTTGATGTCGTTTTTGATGAACATCACCTGTGCTCCCACCTTCAATGTGAGATAGAAGGCGGTGGGGTAGGCATATTCGGGAAATGCTCCGTCAACCTCTGCCGTATAGGTGAACGGCAGGGAGTTAAGACGTTGCATGGCGCGGTCGTTGTATTCGTCCGCCGTGCGGTTGTGGGTGGTCAGTCGGATATATCCCTCTGTGGCTTTGGGCATGAATTCGGGATTGTATCTCTGATGCAGTGTGGCAAGGTCGTCGGCAGTGGGATGACCTTCGCGGATGTGGTTGAGAAGGTCAACGAATGTGGAGTCGGCCTGGCGGTAGATCTTCTTTAGCTGGATGGTGACATAGTTGATCTGCTGTAGTGCCTTGCTGCCGAAGAAATATGGCGTGTCGTAATATTGGCTTAGTATGGCGTCGTCCTCGGGAGTGACCACAGGAGTGAGTTGGGCGAGGTCGCCAATCATAAGCAGTTGCACGCCTCCGAAGGGCTTGTAGCGGTCGCGGAAGCGGCGCAGCACCGAGTCGATGGCGTCGAGCAGGTCGCATCTCACCATACTTATCTCATCAATAATTAGCAGGTCCATCGACGCGATAATCTTGCGTTTCTCCTTGCTGAATTTATTGCTTTCGTTCACTTTCGCCCCCGGGATATGGGGTGCCAAGTCCAACTGGAAGAACGAGTGGATGGTCATGCCGCCCGCATTGATGGCAGCCACACCGGTGGGAGCCACCACAATCATCTGTTTGGTGCTTTTTTCAACGATTGTTGAACTTCAGTTGAGATTCAGTTGCAATTTCTG
>JBJEAY010000855.1:0-3945 GCA_051869575.1 Prevotella sp.
CGAATAAATCATCAAAAAACTTGGATTAATTAAGTATTTCCCCCCGATTAATCGTATTATTTGAAAAAACAGATTGCAAAATAACATGAATATATGAGAAGTATAAGGACTATGGCATTTGTGATGGCGGCGGTTTTTTCCGCCTCGTCCTATGCCGCAACAAAGAAAAAACAAGAGACCTTCTCTGCCGACAGTCAGATGGAATACTGCGTGGGGAAGGTAACGACCGCACTCTCGCAACTGCGTGATGGCGAGGGTAAGTATGACTACACGATGATGCCGCGGAATATCCTCGACGGCAAGACATGGAACTGCCGCAAGGCCAAGCCCGAGGAATGGTGCTCAGGCTTCTGGCCCGGGGTGCTGTGGATGGCATACAAGGCATCGGGTGACGAGGAGATACGCCATGCTGCCGAGGGATATACCAAGGCATTGGACTTTGTGGCTACACGTCAGGCCTACGACCACGACCTCGGGTTTATCACCATCAACTCGTGGCTCAAGGCTATTGAGGCTTTGGGCGACAAGGCTCCCGCCAGCTATCGCCGCATGGCTCTCGCCGCTGCCGACTCGCTCGCCACATTATATAATCCCAAGGTGGGGACAATACTCTCTTGGCCTCGCCACGTGAAGGACTATGGAGGTCATAACACCATCATGGATAATATGATAAACCTCGAACTGCTCTTTTGGGCTTCGCGCAATGGTGGCAGTCGCTTGCTTCACGACATAGCGGTGAGTCATGCCACCACTACCATGAGGCATCATTTCCGCCCCGACGGTTCGTGCTATCATGTGGCTGTATATGACACTCTTACGGGCGATTTCTTGCGTGGACAGACCCATCAGGGATATTCCGACTATTCGATGTGGGCACGTGGACAGTCGTGGGCTATCTATGGATATACCATGGTGTATAAATACACTCGCGACCCACTGTTCCTCGCCTTCGCTCAGAAGGTGACCGACATCTACCTGAAAAGACTTCAAGAGACGAGTGACGACCTCATCCCCCGTTGGGACATGGACGACCTGCGCCCTGATGCCCCCAAGGATGCTTCAGCCGCATGCGTTGTAGCGTCGGCATTGCTCGACCTTGGCGATTACATCGGTGGATGGCGTGGAAAGTATTATCATGACATGGCAATCAAGATGCTCGCGCAACTGAGCACCGATCGTTATCTCTCAAATAATATCAACTCGTCATTCCTGCTACATTCCACAGGCCATCATCCCGCAGGAAGTGAGATTGACGCAAGCATCATTTATGCGGATTATTATTACATCGAGGCAATTGGGAAATTGAAAGATTGAAATAATAAAGTTATGAAGAATAAAAGTAATATAGCAGTGGGAGCAGTGTTGCTCAGCTTCTTTATACAGGGATTCTGTGATATCGTGGGCATATCGTCGGAGTATGCACGCGAGGCATTCGGTTGGAGCCACACCATGGCGGGTTTCCTTCCGTCGATGGTGTTCGTGTGGTTCCTGTTCTTTAGTGTGCCCGTAGGCATCAAGATGAACCGTTGGGGGCGCAAGAACACAGTCCTCGTAGGTATGGGAGTCACCATTGTAGGTATGTTCATACCGCTCATGCAGTCGTCGTGGGCATGTCTTGCGGGATATGCCATGCTTGGTATAGGCAATGCCATACTGCAGGTGTCGCAGAATTCGCTTCTGAAGAATATCATCACCGACGACCGCCAGATGACCTCTGCCGTAACATCCGGACAGGTGGTCAAGGCGCTGTCCTCGTTCAGCGGCCCGTTCATCATCCTTTTTGCCATCAATGTCTTTGGCAGTGGCAGCAACAATGACTGGTATCTTGTGTTCCCCGTGCTCGGCGTCATCACCTTGCTTTCGGCTTTATGGTTGTGGGTGTCGCCGATAGAGCGCGAGGAGCAGGAGTATAGCAATGTCACCATTGGTTCCACCTTCGGGTTGCTGCGCGACGTGCGCATATTCATTCTCTTCCTTGGCATCTTCTTTGTAGTGGCAACCGACGTGGGCACTAATTTTGTCAGTTCGAAGATTATGGTGAGCCGATATGGATGGAGCCTTGTGGATGCAGGTGTGGCTCCGCAGATATACTTTATCTGCCGCACCATAGGCGCATTCCTCGGCGCATTCCTCATGACAAAGATAGCCGCCATAACATATTTCCGTTGGAATATCATCGCTTGCATAGTGGTGGTGGTGGTGCTTGCCATGGTCAGACTGCCCGAGGCATGGACATTGGCTCTCATCGGAGCAGTGGGCTTCCTTTGCTCTTGTATCTTCCCGATTATCTACTCACAGGCAGTGCAGGTGCGCCCCGAAAAGGCTAATCTCATCTCAGGCCTTATGATTACGGCAGTGGCTGGAGGTGGAGCAGCCACACCGCTCATCGGTTGGGCAACGGATACATACAACAGTATCTCCGCCGGCATCTGCATCCTTCTCATCTGTGTGGGCTATCTCTGCTTCTGCTCATTCGCAAGGGTTGCAAAAGTATAATTGTCCTCATCGTTATATATCATCAATCCCGAATTGCTTGGCTTTTCGGGATTTTTTTATTGTTTTCCTTGGTATTCTCAATTATTATGCGTATCTTTGCCGCAGAATAATCACATAATGCCGAGAGTATGAGTAGATTTGTATATCCCGTAGATACCGACCAGTTCCAGCGGATTCGCGAAGACGGTAAGGTTTATGTTGACAAGACCTCCATGATATATGACCTTGTCAACGTAAAGAAGTATCAATATGTCTTTCTTGCCCGTCCCCGCCGTTTCGGCAAGTCATTGCTGTGCAACACCTTCAAGGCTTATTTCCAAGGGCAGAAGGAACTCTTTGAGGGCTTGAAGATAATGGAGTTGGAGAAGGAATGGAAGACCTATCCCGTGCTCCACTTCACGATGAGCGGGTTGAAGAACCTGAAGGTGAGCGAGGCAAAGACTAAGTTAGAGAGCATGATTCGTGGATATGAAGATATCTATGGACGTGACACTCTGTCGATCACTCCTGGTGACCGATTTCGTGACCTTATTCATCATGCCCTCGAGCAGACGGGTAATAAGGTAGTGGTTATTCTCGACGAATACGATGCCCCGGTGATGCGCTTGCTTTATGAAAAGGAGCAGTTGGAAGCCATGCGCACGATGCTCCGCGAGTTCTATCAAGTGCTTAAGGACGAGGGAGCATATCTGAAATTCGTCTTCATAACTGGCGTCACCAAGTTCTCGCAGATGAGCATCTTCTCTGAGTTGAACAACCTCAAGCAAGTGTCGATGTTTGACGAGTATTCGGGTCTTTGTGGTATCACGCAGAAAGAGCTCGACACTGTCCTTCGTCCATGCGTTGATGAATATGCCGAGGCTTTGAATATCACTATAGATGATGCCTACGCCAAGTTGAAGCATAATTATGACGGTTATCATTTCTCAGATAACAGCGAGGATGTTTATGCCCCATATAGTCTGTTGAACGCGCTGAATGACAAGGCCACGAGGAACTATTGGTTTGAGTCGGGCACAATGACCTCGCTGATTGACCATCTGCGTCATTTCCCCGATTTCAACCCTCTTGATTTTGATGGTGTGGAGGTGGAACTTGACTCATTCAATGCTCCTTGTGAATATGCAGCAACGCCTATTCCTATGCTTTATCAGAGCGGCTATCTCACGATTGCGTCTTTTGATAAGGATTTGGAAACCTATACTCTTCACTTCCCTAACTATGAAGTGCGCCAAGGTATGGTGTCCGGGCTGACAAACTATCTGATAAATACCCCCGACCTTGATAGAAACGCCACAATCCTAAGTATGGCCCGTGCCTTGCTCAAAAGCGACTTGTCGGCAGCCCTCTCCGAACTCCGTTCCTATATCGCCAGTATTCCCTACGACATAATCACCCGCAAGGAATGGATGGCGAAGAAGTCGCGCGAGGACTTTTATAAACTCCTGA
>JBJEAY010000856.1:0-3937 GCA_051869575.1 Prevotella sp.
GATTATAAGTATTATCTTAATATAATAAGGTATAGGAACGGGCGCAATACAGGATATGTGTCTCGACTGCATTATTTTACAGAATGGATAGATGACAACTCGCAAAAGGGAATAGTGTCAGAAAGGCAACAACCCAATCCACCGTTTTCGGCTGTGCAGACAATAAAGTTGGGCTATATGAGCACTCATCCTAACAGTTACAAGGCTTTGAGGAACAATCCAGCTTTGGTGGATGGCATAGCCAAAATGGAACAGGCTTATTGTGGACGAAAATACAGATATATACCCAAGTCGGCTGTTAAGAACACGACGGCTATGAGGAAGGCGGTGAAGGATGGCGACATAATTGCCATTACATGTAAAAAGAAGGGACTCGACATCGCCCATCTCGGTATCGCCGTATGGAAGAAGGATGGGCTTCATCTGCTCAATGCTTCGCAAATACACAAGAAGGTGGTGTTGGAAAAGATGACTCTCGGGAAGTATCTTGCGCAACATCCATCGCATACGGGAATAAGAATAATTGAAATATTATAAATAAAACAGAAAAGTTATGGAATTACCAGATTTTATGAGTTTTGCCAACAAGTTTTCACCATCCGACTTTGTCGATAAGGTGGCTCGTATAGCCAAGCGAGCTGGCGCAAAATTGGTTTACGCAGCGTTGATATTGTACTACACACTGCAGAGTGAAAAGGTGTCGAAAGCCGACAAGGCATTGATTGTGGGTGCCTTAGGATACATGATCAGTCCGTTTGACGCAGTGCCGGATGCAATACCAATCGTAGGTCTAACGGATGACTTGGCAGTGCTTTTGTATGTACTGAAGAAAGTGTGGGTGGATGTCGAACCGGAAATTAAGGACAAGGCACGTGCACGACTATCCAAGTGGTTTGATGAAGATGAAATCAAGGAGATAGACGAATTGAAGTTCTAATCCAGAATTATGTACATCCGGATATGAGATAGTGTCCGGATGTACATTTATTTTTTTATTGGTATTGCAATAGAGTTTTGTTAGAACGGCATCTGACCGTTTTCGTTAGGAGCGAAAGGACTTTCATTTTCAGGAAAGTTTCCTCCATTCATTTTGGAGCCTACAATCTCGCCACCGCCAATAGGGGCATTATTCAAATTAGAGCTGGTGTCCTCAGGATTCTCAAATCTCGTAAACTCTCCACGGAAGTTAAGCAGGACATCGCCCGTAGCGCCTTTACGATGCTTGGCAATGATGATTTGCGCCATGCCATGAAGGTCTCTTCCGTTTTCGTCTTGATAGATATGATAGTATTCGGGACGGTGAACAAAAAGCACCATGTCGGCATCCTGCTCGATGGCTCCCGACTCGCGCAAGTCGCTGAGTTGCGGTCGTTTTCCCTCAAGACCTTCGCGTGATTCAACACCACGGTTGAGCTGGCTAAGGGCAAGGATGGGAATGTCGAGCTCCTTGGCAATCTGCTTAAGCGAGCGCGATATGGTTGACACCTCTTCCTGACGGCTGCTGAATCTCATGCCGTTGGCATTCATAAGCTGAAGGTAGTCGATCATAATAATTTTCACACCATGGTCGCGCACTAATCGGCGTGCCTTTGTTCGCAGTTCAAAAACAGAGAGTCCGGGAGTGTCATCAACATAGAGAGGCGAACCGATGAGATTGTTAAGACGTTTGTCGAGGCGTTCCCATTCGTCAGGTTTCAGTTGGCCGTTCAGGATCTTACTGCCTTGAATCTCGCAGCAGTTGGAGATAAGTCGGTTGACAAGCTGCACATTGCTCATTTCGAGTGAGAAGAATGCCATCGGAACCTTGTAGTCGGCTGCAATATTCTTTGCCATAGAAAGGGCGAACGATGTCTTACCCATCGCCGGACGCCCGGCAATAATCACAAGGTCGCTGGCTTGCCATCCGCTGGTGATATTGTCGAGTTTGTGATAGCCCGTAGGCACACCAGTAAGACCGTCTTTGTTAGCCGCTGCTTTCTGAATCACCTCTACCGCATTTGATATGACAGGGTCAATCTGAGTGTAGTCCTTTTTCATGTTGCGACGTGACAGTTCGAAGAGTGAGCCCTCAGCCTCCTGCATCAAATCGTCGATGTCCATAGAACCGTCGAACGCCTTTGTCTCTATTTCACTGGCAAACGAGATCAGTTGGCGTGCAAGGAACTTATGGGCAATGATGCGTGCATGATATTCGATGTTGGCAGACGAGGCCACCTTGTTAGACAGGTCGGCGATATAAATGGCGCCGCCCACCTTGTCAAGGCAGCCTTGGCGCTCGAGCTCATCGGTGACAGTAAGTACGTCAACAGGTTTCTCGGCTAAACTAAGATCGCGTATAGCCGAATATATAAGTTGGTTACGTTGTTCATAGAAACTCTCGGGAGAGAGGATCTCGCATACCACGGCATAGGCGTCGCGGTCGTTCATAAGTGCTCCCAATACTGCCCTTTCCACTTCGAGTGCCTGTGGCTGAAGATGAGCGTATGAGGTGTTGTCAATGCTTTTTTTTGCCATATTGTTTTGATTTTGGATGCAAAAGTACAAAAAATCTCCATAAAACTTTCATATTTCAGAATAAATAATTAATTTTGCAATAAAAAAAACGACTATGATAAATTTTCCTATTGCAAAAATCAATCTTGGACTCAATGTTGTGAGTAAGAGAGAAGATGGATACCATAATTTGGAAACAGTGTTTTATCCTGTGCCAATAAAGGATGCACTTGAGGTTTTTCCTATGGAAGATGGTTTTCCATCAGATGTGAGATGTGACTTAAAGGTCACTAATCTCTTCATTGACGGTGACGAACAGAAGAACCTTGTGGTAAAGGCGTACAATATGATAGCTCAGGATTATGAGCTTCCAAGAGTGCATGTACATCTTTACAAGCATATCCCGACACAAGCCGGAATGGGTGGAGGTTCGAGTGATTGCGCATATATGATAAGACTTCTTAACGAGATGTTTTCGTTGGGAATGTCTGACGAGAAGATGATAGGATATGCGGCAAGATTAGGAGCTGATTGTGCGTTCTTCATCAAGGCACAACCTGCCTATGCTGAAGGTATAGGAGAGAAGCTTCAACCGATTTCGATAGATTTGAGAAGATACAAGATGTTGGTGGTCAGACCGAATATTCCGGTATCGACAAAGGAGGCATTCTCGTTGATTACTCCACAGGTGCCAAAGAAGAACTGTCTGGATATCGTAAGGCAACCGATAGAGACATGGAAAGACGAACTTGTCAATGACTTTGAACGTAGTGTGTTTGCCATTCATCCCGAAATAGGGAGGCTGAAGGAAATGATGTATGAGCAAGGGGCTGTATATGCAGCAATGAGCGGCAGTGGAAGCAGTGTGTTTGGACTGTTCTGTGATACTCCCGACGAAAAATCATTCGTGGGATGTATGGATGAACTCTCTGTTTTCACTATCGATATGTCGGATATTTGACATCATTCTCCATGTAAGACGCGGGAGATGCGTGATGAGTTGGGCAAGACCTCCGTTGCGCATCTTCCGTGGTATGGCTACCCATAACGACAGGGATGTCATGGCAAAAAGCACCCACCACTTGTATGCCCATGACATTTCAAAGACAGACATCAACAACGCCCAGGCGAATGTGCCAACAAGCAACATGGAACGTGGGATAAGCATTTGCTGAATAGTCTTGTCTATATAGTTGACATTAAGATGCGCTATCGAAGTGGGGAGATTTTTCATCATGCTCAGAAGGCAATTTAACTGTGCGGACATCCATCTTTGGCGCTGGCGTTGGAAATTATCCTCGTTGCCTACTTTCTCGTCAAAGACATCAATATCTTCCACATATTTTATATATATATGTTCAATCAAAAGCATTTTCTCTATTTCCCTATCTTCACCAGCAGTGGAGAGAAGGTGAACGTGAGCTTTGAACCAAAGATAGTCAAA
>JBJEAY010000857.1:0-3936 GCA_051869575.1 Prevotella sp.
TATAATCCGGATTCATTATTTAAAATTTTTACCTTAATTTACCAATTCGGGCACAAAGATAACTAAAATTTTCTTTATTTGCAATAAAAAAGCAATAAAAATACAAAAAAATCTCGATATATTGATTTATGTTTGCTATCTTTGCACAAAAATTCAAGAAAACATGAAAAAAGCATTGTTTATATCCGCATTAATATTGTTCGGTTTTTCGCTTGGTTTTGCACAAACTTCCGACAAACCATTTAAGGGCCGTTTTGAAAACGATGAATACAAGGTTTATCTTGTGCTCAACCTCTACAACCAGAATGTCAAAGTGCCAGGACAAGACCTCTACGGCGAACTTCCCGGCTATCTCGGCAAGCGCAACAACTCCTTCTGCTGGCTTATCACCGGAGCCAAGGTGAAGTCGAGTGCCAAGGCGACCATCAATCTCATTAATGAATACGGCAGCGAGGACCTCGAAGCCACACTCACCCTACAAGGCGATTCGCTGCTCACCCTCAAGCAGGGCGAAGGCAGCGACATCAAGGTGCCCAACAAGGGAAAATGGCAGAAGTTGCCCTCCACACTTATTTTCAAGAGAAAAAAATGAGCGAGGCGGGGGTCAATCCATTGAGGAGTGATAGCGCATGAGTCCGTCCATCGGACTGCGCATCACCTTGCCAAGGCTATATCCCTCAGCCATGGCAGCCTTCTCCAATTGCTCGCGGTAGTAGTAGGCCACGCTCCCTATCGCCCCCACGGGCAAGTCCTTGCGCCCATATCTGTTGACATTGCGGCGGAAATGCTCGCGGAAGTTATCCACTACCATCTCCTCCAACTGTTTCACCTCAAGATGTTGCCTTATAAACTTCGACGTGGAGGCAAGGAAACGGTTGGCGAGTGGTTCGCGATACACCTTATTTATAATAATATTAAGAGTGAGTCCCGTTTCGGCGAGCCATTCGTCCTTCAGGATCTCGGGCAATTGACCCTTGAAAAGAGCATTCACGAATAATTTGCCGAGCACTGCCCCACTTCCCTCGTCACCGAGGATATATCCCAACGGAGGAGTGTTCTCCACCACCCTCTTGCCGTCATACAGACACGAGTTGGCTCCAGTGCCCATTATGCAGGCTATGCCCTCGTTGGCTCCGCACACTGCCCTTGCCGCCGCCAAGAGGTCGCCCTGCGCCTCTATCCTCGTGCAGTGCGGAAAAGCCCTACCAAGGATGCTGCACATCATCTCCACCTTGTCCTCGCGACATCCGCTCCCGTAGAAGTATATCTCCTCGGGATAGATGTCACCCATCTTAGGCAGCAGTTCTGTCTCAATCACTGTGCCGATAATATCACTGTCCTGATGAAAAGGATTGATGCCTTGTGTAGCCATCGAGGCCACCATCCGTCCATTGTCAACCACAGCCCAGTCGGTCTTCGTACTGCCACTGTCAGCTATCAAAATCATACCCATATATCGTTTTTTGGGTGTAAAGGTACAACTTTTTTCCTATTTACTGCTCATATTTTCAAAAAAAAGCGTAACTTTGCACGAAAATTCCGAAATATACATCAAGAGAAAGACAATGAAAAGACTATTTGCTATCATAGTTGTGGCACTTGCCTGTACGTTGAGTGCCCATGCCGTGTTGAAGGAGAAAGACCTCGAGCGCACACTTGCCATACTGCGTATTGAACTCACCAACACCCACCGCGAGATGTCGCAGCGGGTGGAGGTCAACAAGAAGAAAGCCGAGGCGATGCGACGCAGTCTGATATCCGTACTGCAGAAGAGCAACCAGAACGCGCTCATGCTCTATTCGCAAAAGGAAGACTACGTGTTCGACCTCACCTATGCCTGTCATGAGGCCACCGAGCAGTATCAGACATTCGTAAAGTTTCAGGTCCCCTTCAAGTCCTATCTCGACAAGACCCAGCTCGACATCGCCCGCTACGACAGTCTCGTGGCGAGCCTAAAGCGCATGCCCGTGATGGTGCTCAGCGACAAGTCGAAGATCGACCGCAACGTGTGTCTCACCCTTGCCTCCGACATACGCAACACCCTGCGCGACAATTACGAGAACACCCGCGACTACATACGCATCTACGACATGAGCGAGTCGCGACTGAAGGCCATCAACGACTATGCCAACAAGCGATATGACGACATACAGACAAGTATCTTCAAGAATGGCGGCGATGATTATCTGAAGATACTCTCGCGACTGCCGTCGGCCATCTCAGAGACTCAGACCACCGTCTCTCAGAAATACTCGTCGTCAGCCCACCGCCATTCGCAGTGGGACAGCCGCATCATCCTCTCGCTCTTCGTCAGCATCATCTTCTATGGCATCATAGCCTCGCTGCTCAATGTGGCAGCCTTCCGCTATCTCTTGCCCAAGCGCGTGCAGACAAATGATTTCCGCAAGAAGCGCTCGTGCATCATCATGGCCACCACCACGGTCACCTTCGCCATCATCGTAGGTATCATACGCGCCACCACCCAGCAGAACTTTCTCATCATGGCCAGCGACCTGCTTGTGGAATATGCGTGGCTCCTGGGCGTGATTCTCATCTCGCTCTTGCTACGTCTCAACGACCGTCAGATCAAGAGTGCCTATCGCATCTATAGTCCTCTCGTGGCAATAGGATTCATCGTGATATCCTTCCGCATCATCCTTATCCCCAACGAACTTGTCAATCTCATCTTCCCGCCCATCCTTCTGCTGTGCTCTATATGGCAGTGGTTGGCAGTGAGAAAGCACAATCAGAACATACCTCGCTCCGACATGTTCTACACCTACATGTCGCTCGTCGTCTTTATCGCTTCGGTGGTCAGTTCGTGGATAGGATTCACCCTGCTCAGCGTGCAGATGCTGATATGGTGGATAATGCAGCTCACATGCATTCTCACCATCGCCTGCCTCAGCCGATATATCGTGTTCTATGGCAAGCGCCATCGTCTCGACAGCAAACCGGTCACTTCCACCTGGGCATATCATCTCGTACGCGAGGCAGTGCTGCCAGTCATGGCAGTCATATCGGTGATGATAAGCATATATTGGGCTGCCGACGTGTTCAATCTCAGCGACCTCTGCTGGTCGCTCTTCACCCGCGACTTTGTCAACCTCGACAATCTCAAGCTCTCGCTCATCCGCGTGGCCGTTGTCACTTCGTTGTGGTTCTTCTTCCGATATGTATGCGACACATGCCGTTCGCTGCTTCGCCGTCATTTCGAGCTTCAGGATCCCACTTCGGTTGAGAGCCGCATGACAATGGCCAAGAATGTGCTTCAGGTAGTGGTGTGGGGCGCATGGTTCCTGATGAGCCTCTCCATCCTCGGCATCAGTTTTGCATGGCTTATGGTTGTCACCGGAGGATTGTCCACTGGTATCGGTTTTGCCTCCAAGGACATCATCGAGAATATCTACTACGGCATATCTCTCATGACCGGTCGTATCAAGGTGGGCGACCTCATCGAATGTGACGGTGTGCGAGGCAAGGTGGCGTCCATCAGCTACACCAGCACACTCATCGAGGCTACCGACGGTTCGGTGATAGCCTTCCAGAACAGTCAGCTCTTCACCAAGAACTACAAGAATCTCACCCGCAACCACGGTTTTGCCCTCTCGGTCATCGTCTTTGGCGTGGGCTATGGCAGCGACATCAACGACGCTTGCCGCAAGGTGGAGCAAGCCGTAAGCGCTCTCGCTCATCCCGGCATCGACCCCGAGAAGCCGGTGAAGGCAGTGTTCATGGAGTTTGGCGACAGCAGTATCAACATCAAGTTGCTCTGTTGGGTGGATGTGCTTCGCCAGGTGTATGTGGAGAGCGACATCAAGGAGTGCATCTACAACACGCTTCTCGAGAACGACATTGAAATGCCGCTCCCGAAGCGCGATGTATATAATAAGAGTTGACGAGTTGACAAGTTGACGAGTTGACAACTAATTAAAA
>JBJEAY010000858.1:0-3934 GCA_051869575.1 Prevotella sp.
TAGATATTAAAAAATCTGTGCCAATCTGTGATAATCTGTGGATGAAGAAAGCACTCTTGAGTTAATTTACATACGAACAAAAGACGAGAAATTCCGCCAAACATTTGGCGGTTTCATATTTTCTTTGTACCTTTGCCGCAAAATATTGAATGATATGAAAAAAGAATTAGGTAAATGGCTAATGGATATTTCCAAGTATATTACTACGGCAGTGGTGTTGTCGTCAATATTTGGCGGAATAACCGAAACGTGGAAGATCTAACTTTGGGATTTATAACCATATCAGCTTCAATAGTAACAGGGTTATTGTTGATACGTTCATCAGAGAGTGAAGAAAAGCATAATAAATAAGAACAACTAAATGAATAAGACATATGGGTGCAATAGTAATGTTTATTTTTATTGATATTGTGTGCGTCGCTTCATTGTTTTATCTTTGGAAAGAACGACGTGACAGGCAAAGAAACGTTCGTCTATAAGACGAAATGACTCTAATCTGAAATAAAGCAGAAATTTCTCGTCCCGCAGGGTTTACGCTCTGCGGGATGTATTTTATGGGGATGCCTCTGGGGGCGTGGGCGTCTCGCCCGTGGCTGACGTTTATTATAAACAATGTATTATATGGCAATTTGTTAGTTATTGAGAGAGTCCAAATCTGAATGATTTTCTTAACTCCCGTGTAGGAGTTATTAAACGTAAGGGTTGATGTTTTTAGTGCTGCAAAAGTAGTATATTTATTTTAATTTCAATGAATATAATCAACCTAACTTGCCATTTTTAACATTATTTACATAAAAATACCCTTAAATCTACTCAAAACTATACTATTTGCCTCCGCGACCTTGTCATCGTCGGGTCCCTTGATGTAGGTGAGAGTAGTGAATGTTTGGGTATGTCCCAATGCCTTGGAGATAACAGGCAGCTTGACGTCTTCCTGATAGGCGTATGATGCCCATGAATGACGAATGACGTAGGACGTGACGGCAGGAATGCCCAATTTCTTGCAGATCTTCTTGAGTTGGTAATTGTATCTTACGAGTGAGCGATGGGCCTGGCATGAGAAGTTGTCGCCCTCGTCATTAATAATCGGGAACAGGTATCTGCCATTGGCTTTGGTCTTATACTTATTTATTAATGTAGCCAATTCCTTTTTAATGCTAACGCGCACCGTTACTCCCGTCTTATGACGTCGATATTCAAAATAGCCGTTCTTGATGTCTCTGATCTTCAGATTGGCGATATCCACGAATGGCATTCCCATGGCAAGGAACTGGAATCTGGCGATGTCAATCACCAATTCCTCTTTGTCGTTTTCAGCCCTATAAGACAGCAATTTCATGAGGTCTAACTCCCTGATTGCCTTCTTCTTGGTAGGACTCATCTTGGTTTTTACGCCATAGAAGAGATAGCCAAAGTCTTTCTCACCCTTGAAGTATTCATTGAGTATAGCCCTCAGCTTCTTCATGTAGCAAGCGACGGTGTTGTCGGAAAGGCCGCCGTTTTTGAGCCACTCAGCGAAGTCTTCGATGAGTTTGGGCGATAAATTATCTACCGGAATATCCTCATATCCGAGGAATTCATCAAAATTGACCACTGCTGTCCGATAATTACGTTGTGTACTGACAGACTTTTTAATTGCTTTAGCGTAGGCTGCTTCGACGACCATGCTAAAGAGTACTTGGTTTACTGACAATTGTCTATTAGGATTAAGTGTATCGCACATGGTGTACCTCCTATTTTTTTTGGTTAATATTATTGCTGCAAAGATAGCAATAATTTAAATAATATGGTATATTTTGGACAAAAAAATGCAAAAATATCCCTTACGCTTAATAACTCCTACACGGGAGTTAAGAATTGGGGAAACGATGCAAAAAAAAGAAACAAATATTTGTGATAGACAATGAAAAATAAGAAACTACTTGCCGCATTGATGGCGCTGCTGCTGCCGATAGCAGTGATGGCGCAGACGGCATTCAAGGGCCAGCTCCGCATAAGCAATGAGCGCATCAGCGTTCAGGGCGAGCTGCTCCGCGTGCAGCTCCGCGTGAGCTATGACGACAACGTGCTCAACCATGGCGAGACGCTCAACGTCACGCCCGTGCTCAAAAGCGGCTACCGCTTCCAGCGACTCTCGTCGGTGGTTGTCAACTCCAAGAACCCCAAGAGTGCGGGCATGCAGCGTGCCAGCATAGCTGTGGTGGCTCTCAACAGTCGCAGTGGCGAGCACTACTTCGACTACGACACCACCGTGCCCTTCGCCGAGTGGATGCGCGAGGCATCACTCTTCATCGAGAGCGAGGAGACGAGCGGCGGCCGCAGCCATCTTTATGAGGACAAGCTGTTCGACCGCCTCGTCATCCGCAACAGTCCGCAGTCCTCCTCCGACACCAAGCAGCTCGGCAACCCCATCCTCGGCACAGCCGCCAAGGTGGAGTGGGTGCAGTTTATCGAGCCATCTGTGGAGTCCGACCTCCAGCTCACTTTCCGCGGCACCATACCCCTTGCCGACAATCGCAAGATAGGCACCATGAACACCCGCCGCTTCAACGAGCAGGTGTTTGCCATCATGAACAAGGAGCTCGAGAAGCAGCTCCAGGTGCAGGGCACCACCATCAGCCATATCGACATCAAAGGCTACGGTGCGCCCATCGGCAATTTCTATACCAACGAGACGCGCAGCAGCGCCCGTGCCCTCGCCCTGAAGAACTACCTCCTCACCGAGGCGTCGCTGGGCATCAACTCCGTAAGCGTCACGTGGATAGCCGAGGACTGGGACAGCATAGCCTCGCTTGTCGATCAGAGCGACATGCGCCTGCGTGCCGCTGCCCTCGACATCATCCGTTCGGTGGATGTGGCAAAGGGTCGCGAGGCAGAGTTGCGCAATCTCGGTTCGGGCGGCCCCTATTCTCAGATGGAGCATTACATCTTCCCCAAGGTGTGCCGCATCGAGTATGTGGCCAAGCTCAGCCGTTCCACAGCCGACCCCAAGGGTGGGCGCCTTCTCATGGGCAGTGCGCCCAAGGCGATGAACCTTGCCGACCTGTATGCCACGGCTCGCAACTTCACCGTCGGTTCGCGCGAGTTCAACGACATCGTCGATCTCTCCGCCCGTCTTTTCCCCGACAATGCCGAGGCCAACATCGACGCCGCTGGCGTAGCCCTGTTGCGTGGCGACATAGCCAAGGCCGAGGCATATCTCAAGCCGTGGACCACCGACCCCCGGGCTTACAACAACCTCGGTGTGTATTACCTTCTCAGTGGCAATCTTGCCAAGGCCGAGGTCTATCTCTCCATGGCCGATGCCCTTGGCATTCCCTCAGCCTCCAAGGCTCTTGAATATCTCAGAAACATTAAATAACTAATTTTAAAAACGTAAATTATATGAAAGCAACAAAAATTATCTCCGCATGCGCAGTGCTGGTAGCATTAGCGTCGTGCTCCAATGACCATGTCATATCTCAGCCCGGTGCTGAGGATACCCCCATCCGCATACAGGCCAACGTCGGAGCAGTGACGACGAAGGCGGGACATAATCTTCTGGAATCATCATTTGGTAGTGGAGATGCAATTAATGTATATATATCAGAGAATACATCTAATAATAGTGGAACATCGTCAGGAGGATCATATAGTGGTGGTATTGTTTATACACATAATGGAACAGGTTTTACAACAGCAAATACTCAATTCTTTCCTGCTAATGGTAATGGAATCGATATTTGGGGAGTTTATCCATCAACGGTAAATGAAAGTACTCAAGATTTCACAATTGAAGATAATCAAACATCAGATGACAACTATAAAAAAAGCGACTTGATGTTTGCCTCCCAATTGGTCAATAAGACAAAAACCGATGATATCAATTTGACTTTTAATCATCAATTATCAAAGATTATTGTTAAGTTGGATAAAGAACAAGGTGTAGATGCTA
>JBJEAY010000859.1:0-3925 GCA_051869575.1 Prevotella sp.
GTCAGCAAGTCCAAGAGCTGGAGCAGGAACTGTCCGCTATCCAGTCGAAACTGGATGACAAGCAGGAGAAGCTCTCAGAGGCTGACCGCAAGCTCGATGCCCTGCGTGAGGAGATGACCGCCATGAAGGAGCGCACGGAGGAGTTGCGGCAGGAGGCACACAAGTATTCCGATACTATCCGACAAGGTGCGGACACCGTGCTCAGAAGTGCCCTTCTCGAAAATATGGTCAGCGAGTTTTCCGAACTTGTGGCACAACTTTCCAGCGAGGGCAAGGACGTGTTTGACGGTTCCCTGCTTCAGGCCTTTGCAGAGAATGGAACGGAGGTGATGTACTGTGCCACGCTTCTCTTCCTCGGCTACGTCGATGATGCCACCACCTTTGCCGAAGGTCATGGCGGTGGCGGCAGTTCGTCCGACCTCATATGGGGACGTGACGATGACGAGGATGAACGCGCTTGGGCACGCCGATGCATGATGAAGGCTGCACGCATGATGCGCCCCTCTTCCGGCAAAAAGAAGAAACGATAAGCGGCACTGTCACGTATCACCTGTTATAGTATTCACCAGATTAAATTGAACAACATGAGAAAAATACTTATTCTATCCCTTGGCTTAGCCTTGTCATTGGGCGTACAAGCCAAAGACTATCACCGCACGGCGGACACCACCACCGTTGTACGCAGACTTTCGGCAGACGGTATGCTTCGTCCGCTTAAACCTTCCTACATGAAAGGGGCATTGGTCGCTTCGCCATGGACGGACAACTGGTTTGTTCAAGCGGCAGGAGGAACTACGGTCTTCCTCGGCAAACCGCTCGGTTGCAACGACCTATTCGGTCGCATGAAACCGGCATTCTCCGTGTCAATCGGCAAATGGTTCACGCCCTCCGTAGGCGGTCGTCTGAACTATGGCGGTATGCAGTTCAACGACTGCAACAACTCCTCGCAGGACTACCAGTACCTGCGTGCTGATTTCATGTGGAATGTCCTCGGCAACCTCTACAAGGACGATGTCCACACCTTTGCCCGATGGAGTGTCATACCATACTTGGGCGTGGGTATGCTGCACAACAAGGAGAATGCCCACAAGCCCTTTGCCATTTCCTACGGCATACAGGGGCAGTATCATCTCTCCCCACGCATTGCTGTCACGGCAGAGATAGGCAACATGACAACTATGCAGGACTTCGACGGCTATGGCAAGGCACACCGCCTTGGCGACCATCTGCTGTCCGCATCCCTCGGTCTCTCTGTCCGCATCGGCAAGACCGGCTGGAAGCGAGTGATAGACGCTCGTCCGTACATCGCACAGAACGAATGGCTGTCGGCATACGCCGCATCCCTTTCTGACAGCAACAGCCGCTATCACGCCCAGCACGATCGAGACTGTCAGACTCTGGAACAGCTGCGTAAGATTCTTGCCATCGAGGGACTTCTGGACAAATACGGCCACCTCTTCTCTGACGATGCCACTTCCTCTGTCACAAATGGCTATCCTCGCAACGACTACAGTGGTCTCAACTCCCTTCGAGCAAGAATGAGAGACAAGTATGGTAACCGAAGGAGCAGCGAGAGCCATCAAGCCCACTTGAATGGCCGAGTCGCGTCTGAGGAAGGCGAAGCCAATGGTCAAAAGGCAAAGGTCGTGGAGTCCGCCTCTTGTACAGAAGAATATGGCAATGCTGAAGGTGAGCCGGAAGACGATTACCTATCGCTCATCCACTCAGGAAAGGCTTGCATAGGTGCGCCCATCTATTTCTTCTTTGAGCTTGCCACTGACAGATTGCTCAACAAGTCGCAGCTCGTCAACCTCGACGAAGTGGCACGCATCGCCAAGAAATATGGCTTGAAGGTGAAAGTCATCGGTGCTGCCGACAGTGCCACGGGCAGTGAAGCCATCAATGACAACCTCAGCCGTTCCCGTGCCAGATTCATTGCAGAGGAACTGATGAAACGCGGTATGGAAAGTGGCACCACCTCTCAGATTTTCGACGGCGGCATTGACGATTACTCGCCCAATGAGGCGAATCGCCATACCAGAATTATGTTGTATCTATAGCCAGACATACAGCTCCGAACAAGAGCACTAAAACTTTTTTTTCATTGATAAATTTTAGAAAGGGAGGGCTTGTCCGTGATGGATAGGCCCTCCCTTAATCATATATGTATCAACGCATATTCTATGCGCATATCTTTTTTTATCCGTGTTTCTCCGTACTTGACCAGTCAAGCAGGAAGTCATATATACTCATTATCTGTATGCCGTTTTCATCGCTCCACTGCTTGGTATGTTCTCCCACGATTAGCAGTTTGCGGAAAGAGTCATCTACGAGACGCAGCGACCGTTTCTCCTGTTCCATCTTTTCTGCATCGGGCATACGCCACGCCGACTGGATGTAGATCCGCTCGCTCCCTTTGTTGCAGACAAAATCCACTTCCAATGTCACCCTCTGCTGCTTTCCTTCCGCATTCCTCACTCGATGATAGATATTGCCCACATCTACGAGCCATCCACGCATACGCATCTCATTGTAGATGATGTTCTCCATGATATGAGTCGGCTCGCTCTGACGGAACGACAGAATAGCATTCCTCAGACCTACGTCCTGATAATAATACTTGGACAACGAACCGATGTATTTCCGTCCCTTGATGTCGAACCTTTCGGATTTTTCGATAAGGAAAGCATCCTGCATATATTCCAGATAAGCCGACACTGTCTTGTCGGTTATGCTCTGCACATTGCTGACGGACTTGAACGTATTGGCTATATTCAGTGCATTGACAGGTGCGCCGATACTGGATGCTACGGTCTTCGACAATTCTTCAAATTCCGGTCTCAGTTCTATGTTGTTCCGCTCGTAGATGTCACGCAGATATACCGTGCGATAAAGGCGACGCAGGAAATCCGCCTTCTTCTCATCCCCAACCTGTGTAAGTAGTTGCGGTAAACCTCCGTATAGTCTGTATTCAGCCCAACCGTCTTCTTTCGAACCGTCATACACCGTCATGAACTCCTTGAAGGACAGTGGCCACACATGTATCTCGTCACCTCTGCCTCGGAATTCCGTCACCACGTCAGAGGACAGGAAACGCGAGTTGGAGCCTGTGACATACACATCCGCCCCTTCGGTGACCGACAAGGAAGAGAGTACCTCTACAAATTCTTCCACCTCCTGCACTTCGTCAATGATGATATAATAGTTCTCATCGTCAATCATCATCTTTTCCACCCAGTCCAACAGGTAGTCCGGGTTCTTGAACTCTCTGTTCTTCCTACTCTCCATGTCAATGACGAGGATATGGTCTTCTCTCACGCCCTCATCCAATAGATGCTGGCGAAAGAGTTTCTTCAGCAGGAATGACTTGCCTGAACGTCGCAATCCTGTGATTATCTTTATGAGCCCGTTGTTCTTTGAACGGCTCAACTGTTCTATGTATCTATATCTGTCAACTATCATACTTTACGAAAAACTGTCACTTGTGACACATTTTCGGAGGCAAAGTTATATATTTTATCTCAAAACAAAGAAGGAAATCAAGAAAAATGTGCTAAAAATCAATGATTTTCCTGTTTTGCGATGTCTTTTCCACTTGCCGATGTCCATTTTTCTTTGCAAAGTTACTGCCCGGGCGAATGGTCAAGTACCGCCATACTAACAGGCAGAGGACTGAACGACAACTTTCCGCAAATCAAAGATTTGGGTTTTTCATTAACTCCTCTGTCTGTTTGGCTTTGCCTTCGTCCGTCACGACTCGGGATAGCCCAAGCATGGCTTGGCCTCTCCTCTCGCTGTTCCGTCCGCTCCTTGCCTTATCGCCCTTATTCCGCAGTCTTTTGATGCACGAAAAATCTGTTCCCGGCAAGCGGAGCCGAAAGGCTTCAAAAGGAGGGAAGAAAGAAACGGTTAAGCGAACGCAGAG
>JBJEAY010000860.1:0-3924 GCA_051869575.1 Prevotella sp.
ACCTTCAACACGAACCACATGACTCTCATTATGACAAATACTCCTATTATAGCCAACAAATCTTCCATCATATAATATAATAAGGTGAAAACTGACAAACTGTTTTATTTGCTTTTCTTCCTCCCTCTTTTCTTCGGGACTTCTAGGTCTTTGATAGAAAGTGACTTTATTCTCTTGACGACAGAAGGCTCCGATACGACATTACTTGCCGTTTCCTCTTCAAGTTGATAACTTGCAACACCTTCCTGTTCATAAGCATCTTCGTCACCGAAAGGATCGTCATAGTAGTCTGGACCCTCGTTGTCATAATAGGTGGCTTCATCCTCAGTCTCGTCCACCTCCGCAGGCTGTTTGTTCTCAGGCTTGCTGAGACACTCTATGCGCTGCGCCTCCACTTCCAGTACATACTGCCTTATACCGTTCTTGTCCGTGTAACTGCGGGTCACAACCTTTCCTTCCACAGACACCGTCGCACCCTTACAAAGCAGGTTCTTGGAGATGTAGGAAAGGCGGTTCCACAGGATGACGGTTATCCAGTTGGTCACCTTCTCCTTATTTCCGCTCGAATCATAGTCACAGTCATGTACTGCCACATTGATGCGAGACACGGTGTTGTTCTTGTCAATGTGATGAAATGTGGGGTCGGCTCCCAGCCTACCCACAAGATTAACCTTGTTTACTGCCATAGCTTTATGCCTTTTATTATTCGTCACTCTCGTCTGCATTGAGGTTCCTCCTTGCAGTCTTAACCTTGCTGCTCTCATCGGCTACTACCTGAGTTGTGTAGCGCACATTGCCGTCCCTGTCCTTATAGGAGCCGGTCACCAGATGCCCATAGATGTAAATCTTGTCCCCAGTGTGATAGTACTGCTGTGCTATGAGAGCAAGGCTGTCCCATAGATAGACATCAATCCATTCGGTTGATTTCTCTGAATTCTTCTCCGAGTTGATGGTCACGCCCAATGACAGCCGGGCTACCGTCGAACCATTGGTGTTGCGGACAACCGGCTCTGAGCCAAGCCGTCCCATAATTGTTACATTGTTCATATATCAATATTTTCTTTGTTTTCTTTTCTTGCCTGTTTCATTATCGTTTCATTGCTTGGTATTAGTGGTGTCTTGCCAAGGCAGACAATCCCCACCACACGCACCCCGAAAGTGTGCAGTTCGGCTATGTGCGCCCTTATGGATGAGCCTGTCGTACACACGTCATCCACCAGGATGCAGTTCTGCTTGCCCACCACATTGGCATCGAGTACGATGTTAGACACCGCCGAGACCTGGCTTCTGTCCGCACTCTTGTGCTTGCTCTTCCTCTCTGCTATGTAACGCATACTGTACAGTTCCGGCTCCAGTTCCCTGTATCTGTCCAGTTGTACAGCGAGAGCCTTGAAGCGAACAAAATAGTTGCGCTTGCTGCTGCACGGCATGAAGAGTATGGTGAGCGGGCCTGAAAGCCCCAGTTTGGCGATGCACGTGAGGAAATAGCCTGATGCATCGGCTTTTCCCTCCTTGAAGCGGTTAACCGTCCACGACAGTTCCTGCTGCCGTTCTGTCCCAAAGTTCCTGATTCGCATGGGCAGATAATAGTCATAGAAGATGAAAGGCACGGAATACCCAAGCCCCGTGTCAAAGGGTGATGGTGTCAAAGGCTTCACATCCTCAAATTTCTCCAAGGATGCGCACAGATAGAACTTCAGGGCTTTCGCCTCTCCTGCCAACAGGGCATTGCGGTAACCCCATGAGCGTTCTTCGGGTGTCTCGCCGCGCTGCCCGACTATCATGTAGGCATACTTTGCACGCTTCTTCCAGCGGTTGCCCCACCAAAAAGCAATGCGCACAAGCAGGCACGCCACACAGGTTATAACTACCACGTAATGCACTTCATCCATTTGCCTTATCGTCTATGGGAGCAGTCCGAACAATACAGACGTTTACTCACGATGACATTTTAGTTGATTACAGAGAGGTCATCGCTGTCGGTATCTACCCATGGCTCAATATCCACTGCCGTCACTTCTGCCTGCTTATTGTTGATGGTGATGTTGAAGATGTATTTCTTACCCCTCTCAAACCTGATACTGTTTGTGGAAGTTACCGTGGGAAAAACGACTCCATTAACGGTCAACACGAATGATAATTTGGATATGGAAGAACCAAACTTGCTGAACACAAACCATTCATCCACAAGTGGAGATTCGGCTGACACGGCTCCCGTGAATTGTATTTCCTGATCGGAATCAGATGCGGTCATTTTATCTGTTGCAAGGTCGAATGAGCCATCCACACAGAGGGAGGATCCATATATCCGGCCTTGGGTGATGTTGCAGTCTCCCAAGAAATTTCCCTTCTTGATATTTACAACCAGTTTGGCACGCATGTGTCCCATATTCAGCGACACGGCATTGTTGCTTTTCGAAATTTTGCTTACCCTATCGTACAGATAGTCTTGGGCATCATCCACCGATAGCGAGATGACCTTATCGCTCATGTCTTCTCTATATGGATAAATGGCATACAGCGTTCCTTCAGTTGAACTCAGCAAGGTTTTTGTTTCCAGAGTCCATTCGCTTTCCCCCTTGGTCAGTTTTACGCCATTATAGCTTGCTCCGTCGTAGGTGCCACTGCCATCGTCGAGACACAGACCGATTACGTCGCCCTCGGTGAAAGCGGCTTTCTCATTTGCCGCCCGTGTCAAGGCATATCCGTCCTTTGTCACGTCAGTTACTTGCAGAAGACAGGGACTATCGTCCTTGTCGCATCCACATTCATACAAATACAGCTCGTTCTCAGAGCAGGATGCCATACATGCAACTATTGCACCCATGGCAATGAATCTTGTTGTTTTCTTCATGATTGACCTTATATTATAATAATTTTACAGTTACAACTGCTGATTATACAAAACCAGGCGATTTTGGCGCAAAGGTACTGCCTATGCATAAAAATCCATCATCTCGACACTGACATGTCAGTGTTTTTCCTTCCCGTCGCGTATCAACCTCAGTTTTTTGATGACTGTTCCGATTTTTGACATGCGTTCATCCATCAGCACGGTATGGATGGCTCCGTTGGCTGTGGACAGGTCACTTCTGTTCAAATATCCGTCTTTCTTGAATGCTCTCAAAAGACTGTGAGTGTAGATAGGCGACTGCCAGTTGTAAGTGATGAAACCGTATGAAGCCAACGAAGACAACATGGCACATAGTATTCTCAGCTTCTTTACCCTCAGTCCTGTAGATTCCATTCTGAAAAAGGCTGCAAGAACACCGGGAGTGACGGGCCGTGGTTCGGCAAATACCTCCAAATCGTTTGATAGATCCGCCAATGCCTCCAGCTCTTTTTCGTTCAAAATGGAACGGAACGATGATTTCTTGATTCTCTCTTGTTGACGTTTACCATATCCTTCGGGCATCGGTTCATGACAATAATCGACGTCAGCAGTTGGAACACTGTTTTCATTCTGCAAGACTTCCTTGACATTATCATACAGGTCTGTTCTGTCTCTTTTAAGTACCTCACAAAAAAACAAGGCATCAGCCTTGTTCCATTCTTGCAATTCTTTTGCTGTGCCATCAACGATGATGGCGATTTTTGCTTTTTTACTGTCCATAGAATGTTTTATTTGAAAATTATATTTATACCTTTTATATAAATATAAATCCACTATGAACGGTTAATCTACTTCGTCCCTCTCCATAAGCGAAGCGTCACCAAGATTGTTGGCATACAGACATTCCCGGCTGATGGCGACAAAGTCGCTATTAGCCAAGAAAGACCGTATGCCAAGGTCTGAACGCAAGAGGACTGCCATCTATGTCACAAGATGTCGAAGCCGGGGCTTCTGATAATTGTGTCTTTTACTGGCTATCCACTCGCCTTGATGTTCAGACCGTCAATCTTGCGACAGCTTCACTACCCACC
>JBJEAY010000861.1:0-3922 GCA_051869575.1 Prevotella sp.
TTTGTCTCGTCAAAAGGACAAAGAAAACAGAAAACAATGTTGAACAATAAAAAAAGAACGATATGAAAAAACTAATGCTTCTCCTGTCCATCGCGGCAATGTTGGCAATGCCGATGACAATGGACGCTTCGGCGCAAAGCCACAGGCACACGCCGAGAACAAATGCAAATGTGACAGTGAACAACAACGGAGTGAAGGCCACTGCCACCATCGCCGACAACGACACGACAACAGGTGTAGTGGCATACTCAGACACCACGAGTGCTGCAGCTGCCGACAACGACGCTGCCGACAACGACAATCAATACACCTACGAGTCGCATGATGAAGACATCCAGGAACTGAGAGAGGTTATGGATGCTATCGGTCCATCGGTGTTTCTGCCAATGATGATTGTGGCAATAGTCTTTGTGGTGGCACCCGCTATTCTCATCTTAATCATCTGCTACTTCCTCTACAAGAACCGCCAGCAAAAACTGAAGCTCGCGGAGATGGCAATGAAGAACGGTCAGCCGATACCCGACTCCATACTCGGATATTCCACCAAGAAACAAGGCAATAACACCGGCAAATCCAATAAAACCGGAAATGCCGTATATTCAGGAACCCCCACCGACGACCACTTGTGGCGCAAGGGAGTGATGCACATCTTCGTCGGCATAGGCCTTATGTTCTTGCTCGACACACTCATGGGCAATCTCGGATTCTCTATCGGTGTACTCGTGACCCTATATGGAGCCGGACAGGCATTCATCGCATGGACAAGCAACCGCAATACAAATGCCGCCGAGCCCATTGTCGAAGAGCCCGCACCCGAAGCTCAGGCATCCGAAAAGCCCGCTAATGAAGAGCCATCTAACGATGACACTACAGACGTCATGGAAATATATCCCGACGACAAGAAATAATAATGACCCATTAAAAAACAGAATAAAGTGGGAAAGATAAGCGATTTGTCACTGATTGCGCAGGTGGTGATGTTCGATAACAAGCGCGCCTTCGACAGTCTTGTGAAAGAATACCAGTCAAGGGTGAGGAAATTTTTCCTCGCCCAGACTTTGGGTGATGAGCCCCTGAGCGACGACCTTGCCCAGGAGACGTTCGTCAAGGCTTATCTCAAACTCTCCTCCTTCCGTGGCACGTCGAGTTTCTCCACATGGCTGTTCCGCATAGCATACAATGTGTATTACGACTACACCCGCAGCCGTCACACCACAAGCGACATCGACGCCGCCCAAGCAATGCCAGCCGAGGGAGCGAGCGACACTGCATTGCAGATGGACCTATACAATGCCCTTGCCCTTCTATCCGACGTGCAGCGCACATGCATCACAATGCAGCTGATTGACGGTCGCAGCATCAGCGACATATCGAGCATCACCGACATCAACGAGGGCACGGTGAAGTCGCATATCTCACGAGGGAAACACGTAATGACAGAATACCTAAAATCAAATGGATATGGAAGATAATAAAGACATACTACTGAACCAACTGTTTGCCGAGGCGGCTAAGACGGAAATCGCCGACAACGGATTTACACGCAAGGTGATGCGCCGATTGCCATCGCGCGCCGAACTATACAATCGTATATGGACATTCGCGTGCGTAATAGTGGCAATATTCCTGCTCACCTATTTCAAGGCATGGAACTATCTGCTTGACTGGGCAGTGAACGTGACATGCGTTTTCCACAATATCGACTGGCTACGTCTCGTTCCCGTGATAGTGCTTCTGCCCACTGCCTCGATACTTGTATCTTCGGTGTTTGCCTATCGCGAACTCAAGGCATAGGCGCAGTATCAATAGAGAGTCATTAGTCGAACATACCGTATGTGGTGCGCAGCACGCGGAACTCCGTGCGGCGGTTGAGCTGATTGCAAATCTCCTGTTCATCGGGAGATTTCAACTGCTTTATGTATTCCTCAGTGAGAACATCGTTCTCCTTGAGAAACTGATATTTCTCGGTCAACTTCTTCTTGATCGTCTTAGGCCTGTCCTTTCCATATCCCACAGGCGTAAGTCGGTCGGCAGCAATACCGCTTTTCTTCAGATAAGCCACAACACTTTCGGCTCTTCGTTGCGACAGTCGCTTGTTATATTCCGCAGAGCCCTTATAGTCGCAATGCGCACTGAGTTCGATGGTGACGTTGGGATTCTCGTTCAGCAGTTTCACCAATTGGTCAAGTGCGGCAGTTGATTCGGGGCGCAAGGTAGCCTTGTCGAAGTCATAGAAGATATTGTCGATGAGTACGGGAGCCGTAATCGAGGCAAGCGGGAATTGCAGTGTATATTCCTCCGATTCTTCCACTGTCTCCACCTTCAGCGACTCAGAGTGATTGAGATAACCCTTGCACGTACCGAGAAAAGCATATTCCACCCCCGGTTTTATCTGCTGTTCAAACGAACCGTCACCCTTCACGCTTAGTTTCTGGTTTGTGCCATCGTCGCCAATCATATACACCAATGCCTGGGGCAGTTCATATCCGTCCTTCTCATACACCCATCCCTTCACCGTCTGTATTATCTCGGGATTGACAAACGAGTAGATATGGTCCCATCCGCGAGCGTCGCCACGATTGGATGAGAAAAATCCGCGGTTGAGCAATCCCTCGAACGTCATACCGAAGTCATCGCCCTGCGAGTTGAGCGGGTATCCCGGATGTTCGATTATCCATGCGTTTCTTCCCTTTGCCCCGATGTTGGTATTCGGTTTGGCGATGAAGATGTCAAGTCCTCCCATCCCCGGATGTCCGTCGGATGAGAAGTATAGGTCGCCATTAGGTCGGAAGGTAGGGAATTTCTCGTCACCTGGGGTGTTGATAGGTTCGCCCACATTCTCTATGGCAATCACGTCGCCCGTAGCGGTGAGTTGGGCGCGCCATATATCAAATCCTCCCACTCCGCCCGGCATGTCTGACGTGAAATACAGCCATCGTCCGTCGGGCGACACTGCGGGATGGGCAAAGTTTGACAGTGTGTCCTTGGATAGTGGCACCATTTGCGGTTTGCCCCATGAGGCGTCCGAACGGGACGAGCGCATAATCTGTGCATATCTGGGATAAGATGGGTCGGTGACACATTGTGTGAGATACATTGTCTTGCCGTCGGGCGTAAGTGCACATGCACCCTCGTCGAATTCCGAGTTGAGTTCGGAGTCGATATTTTCGGGTCGTTGCCATTTTCCCTTCTCGTCTTTCTGAGCCATGAAGATATCGCCCGTTTTCTGTCCAGTGATACCGCTGAGTTCGTCGCCCTTTGTCTGGTTGCGGGTGGATGAGAAATAGAGAATCTCACCGTTTTCACCTCCCAGCACCGGCGAGAAGTCGGCGCGCCGCGAATTGAAATTGTTCTCCTTCTTCACGGTGTATCTCGACCCCTCCTGTTTCCATGTCGGAGCCATCTTTGCCGACGTCATTCCGCTCTTAGCCAACGTGAGGTATCCCTTGTCGTCGTTCTTGATGGAGTCGGCAGCGGCGGCAAACGATGAGCCCGCGGCTTTATAGTTGCCTGTCATCATCTCCTGTTGGGCAAGTCTGAGCAAAGTGACGCCATCGTTTTGTCCGTATCTCACGGCATTGTTATATGCCGACACCGCCTTGGCGGAATAGTTGATGCGGCGATAGCAGTCGGCCATCTTCAGAGCCCTTTCGCCACGTGTCTTTTTGTCTTTGGGTGGCGTCTGCTGATATGCCTTGCGATATTGTACCGCGGCATCGTAGTATTCGCCGAGCGCATAGAATCGGTCGCCCTTTTTCATGGCGACATCAGCCCCTCCGCAGCTCGTCATTGCGAGGAGGAGAAGAGACAAGAGGGGCAAATACAACACGACGCTGACGCGACGTGCACGGGGGGTGTTATTCTTCATTCCTAATTCCTAATTTCTCATTCCTAATTTCTCATTCCTAATTTCTCATTAGAT
>JBJEAY010000862.1:0-3916 GCA_051869575.1 Prevotella sp.
GTATAGCGATGCCGACCTTGACAAGCATTTCATTTTGCTCAACCAGACAAAACTCAGCATCAGCGAGATACAGCAGGTGTGGAAGGCTGTAAAGGAAATGACCAAGCAACGTATGCGTACCAGTTGCTCGGCCTTGGAGATAGCAAGAAAAGCAGGTTGGGATGACTCAATATCAGATATAGAAACGAGGGTGCGCACAGCCTTGGCTACACTGGAGCAAGCTGGGTATATAGAGCGTGGAAACAATGTGCCGCATGTATATGCCACTGGAATCACCGTGAAGAATATGGACGAGGCACGCAAACGTATCACCGAATCCTTGCTCTTTGAGGGCGGAGAGGTGGAAAAGGCAGTTCGCATCATTAAGTCTCTGATTTCGCAGAAGCATATAGCCAAGGCACAGGATGCCGAAGCAGAATCGCGGGTGGACTACTTGGCAGACATCCTTGGATTGAGCAAGAACGAGGTAGTCAGCTCTGTGGAACGCATGCGTCAGGAAGGCATTCTTGCCGACTCTAAGGATATTTCCGCCTTCTTGAACGATACAGGGGAGTCGGAACACAAGTCAATACGTCTGTTAGAGCGTTTCATGAAACTCGAGCATTATATACTCGAGCATATACCCGATGACTCTCTTTGCATATCCTATAAAGAGCTTAACGACAATGCACAGAAAGAGGGTATAAGCACTGCCACGGAAAAAGACATACGCACCTTATTATATTTTCTTACCGTCAAAGGTTATACACGTAAGAAAGAGGATGCTGCCCGCAACATTGAGGTAAGCCGGCTCGTGGATATGGACTCTACACTGAGGCGTTTTGAAAAACGCATGGAGATATGCCAGTTCACCATTGAATGGCTCTACAGGCTTATGCCGCCTGCCACTGAAGAAGAGGCAAAGAATAAAGGCATACAATTCTCTGTGATTGAATTGCTTAACGACTTAAAATCCAACGGTCAAAACCTCTTCGGCACTATGCAGGATGTACAGTTGGATGATGTGGAGGAGGCTTTGCTGTATTTATCAAGGATTGGTGCATTGAAACTTGAGGGAGGCTTTCTTGTGCTCTACAATGCCATGGATATTCGACGTGTCAAGGACAGCAGATTGCGCTACAAACAGGACGACTACCGTATGCTCGACGAATTCTACAAGCAGAAAATCCAGCAGGTGCATATAGTGGGGGAATATGCCAATCTGATGGTAAGCGATTATGATGCCGCCTTGAAATTTGTTCAGAATTACTTCCAAATGGATTATAAGCTGTTTGTATCGAAGTACTTCAAGGGAGAACGTGTCCGACAGATAGAGCGAAACGTCACGCCAGAAAAGTATCAGCAACTCTTTGGCACACTATCCACGAAGCAAATGGAGATAATTTCCGACAAGGAATCACGATGCATAGTGGTGGCTGCCGGTCCTGGAAGTGGCAAGACACGGGTGTTGGTACATAAGTTGGCTTCGCTGCTCCTGCTTGAGGATGTCAAGCACGAACAGCTGCTGATGCTCACCTTCTCTCGCGCGTCGGCGATAGAGTTCAAGCAGAGACTGATGGCACTCATTGGCAACGCCGCCCACTTTGTAGAAATCAAGACATTCCATTCCTATTGCTTCGACCTGCTGGGCAAGATTGGAAATCTTGACGATGCCAAAGATGTTGTGGCTCGAGCCGCACAGATGATTGGAGATGGAGAGGTGGAGCCAAACCGCATAGCCAAGACGGTTTTGGTGATTGACGAGGCTCAGGACATGAGTCAGGATGAGTATGCGTTGGTTCGAGCCCTGATGACTGCCAACGAGGAGATGCGGGTGATTGCCGTGGGCGATGACGACCAGAACATCTTCGAGTTCCGTGGTTCCAACTCCCGGTATATGGCTCAGCTGTTATATGATACAGGAGGCAGATTCATTGAAATGACCGAGAACTACCGCAGTTCACGGCATGTGGTCAGTTTTGCCAATGATTTTGTGAGTGGAATCAGGGATAGATTAAAAAACACCCCACTTGTCTCTATGAACAATATCGACGGATTCGTCAACATTCATCATCACTTGTCGCATACCATGTACCAACCTCTTGTAGAAGACTTATTGTCACATCGTGGTAAGGGTACAACGTGCGTATTGACCCAAACCAACGAAGAGGCTGTCATCCTTGTGGCATTGTTGCGCAAACACGGATTGAGCAGTAAACTGATACAAAGCATGGACGGTTTCCGCTTTTGGAACATGGCAGAAGTGCGTATGTTCATGAAACTGATAAACAATGGCACACATACTCCTCTAATCACTAATGATGTATGGGAAAAGGCTAAACAAAAGACTTATGAAAAATATTCAGATTCGGAAAGCCTTCATTACCTCCAACGTTGCATCCTGCTTTTTGAAAATACAAACAAGGCCAAATATATCACAGACTTGAAGGATTATTTATTCGAGTCATCCGTTGAGGACTTCTGCGACCTTTCCGGTGCCGACGTCGTTGTCTCCACTATCCACAAGGCTAAGGGACGAGAGTTCGATGAAGTCTATATGCTCATCACCGAGCCTCAACATTTAACCGATGAAGTACTTCGCCGATATTATGTAGGAGCCACTCGTGCTAAAGAACGTCTGTTTATCCATACCGACAGTTCCGTTTTCGACCTTATGCCTACAGATGAGCACCACATCTGTCAACAACAGTATTATATGTCAGAAGAGATTATTCTCCAGTTGTCACACAAGGATGTAAACCTCAGTTTCTTCAAATCGCGAAAGAAGACTGTCCTTGCACTCCGTTCCGGTCAGGAACTGCGTTTCGCCAACAACTACTTTTATGACTTTCATTCGGACATCCCTATTGCCCAACTCTCACAAAAGATGCAGGCCGAACTACGCCTTTGGAGAGAAAAAGGCTATACCGTCATTGCTGCTTCCATCCGCTTTATTGTGTCTTGGCGACCGAAAGACGCACCAAAAGAAGAGGAATATGCAATATTACTTATCGACTTAACTCTTAATGCAACCCATAATTAGCGACCCTTTGGCAACCTTAGTACACCCTTAGTACACCTTGAAAAAGAAAAATCCCCTGTAAATGAACTATTTACAAGGGATTTTTAAAATAAATCTGTACCCAGAGCCGGGGTCGAACCGGCACGGATTGCTCCACTGGTGTTTGAGACCAGCGCGTCTACCGATTCCGCCATCTGGGCTATTTGCGGGTGCAAAGATACAACATATTTTTGAATTTGGCAAATATTTATCCAAAAAAATACAAAAAATTTGCTTATTCCAATTATTATTCGTAATTTAGCGGCTGAAAACGTACATACTTTATTAATAATCGCTATGGAAAAGAGTAATATGGGATATTGCGTCATTCTTGCCGGGGGCAAGGGACGCCGACTGTGGCCAAGCAGCCGCGACAGTTATCCGAAGCAGTTCATCGACTTCTTCGGCATAGGTCGTTCACAACTACAATTCACATACGACAGGTTTGCAAATATTCTGCCAAAGGAAAACATCATAGTCACAACAAACAAGGAATATGCAGACATGGTGAAGTTGCAGTTGCCTGATTTGCCCGAAGATAACCTTATCGCCGAGCCTATCAGTCGCAACACAGCTCCAAGTGTTACATGGGCTGTGGCCACTATAGCCAAGCGCGATCCAGATGCTGTTGTGGTGGTCACTCCAAGCGACCAGTTTGTGCTCAACGACGATGCATTCACCAAAAATGTGAATGAAGGACTTCAACTCGTTAGCGAACGTCAGGCCATCCTCACTATGGGTGTCAAACCGAGTCGCCCCGAACCTGGTTATGGCTACATCCAAATGGGAGAACCCACAGGCGTAGAGGATGTGTATAGTGTGATGTCGTTTACCGAGAAACCAGAACGCGACTTTGCAAAGATGTTTATGGAGAGC
>JBJEAY010000863.1:0-19694 GCA_051869575.1 Prevotella sp.
CGCCAACGGTGAGGCTATCTTCGAGATGGACGGAAGGAGTTCGATAGAATACTACACATACACCGCAGACGACAAGGCATGCCTGAGGAGCACGATATGGAGCGGATTTAACTTCAACAACTCCGACGGAAGAACGGAGGAGGAGGTGAGCATCTTCACCGACCGCAGCATATATCGCCCGGGACAGAAGGTGAAAGTGGCTGCCGTGGTGTATGCCAAGGACTCATGGACAAAGGCTCGCGCCCTCGGGGACAAGAAGATGACCGTGGTGATGCGCGACGCCAACCGCAACGTGGTGGATGAACAGGAGGTGACAACGGACAAATACGGAACACTGAGCGCAGAGTTCAACCTGCCCGAGGGCGGAATGTCGGGCAACTACCGCATCACGGTGGGAAAGAGCAGTGCGAGAATACGCGTGGAGGAATACAAGCGACCGACATTCAAGGTGGAATTCCCCACTATCAACACGAGATACCAGGGTGGCGACACGCTGAGCGTGGAGGCTAAGGCAGTGTCGTATGCCGGTGTGCCGGTGCAGGGAGCCAAGGTGAAATATCGCGTGGTGCGCCGACCGTCGCTGTGGTGGTCGCCATGGTACAGAACCGACGACAGTAATATCATTATAAAGGAGGAGGAGACTATCACCGACGGCGACGGACGCTTCGACGTGTCGCTGCCTCTCATACTGCCCGACGAGACGGGAGTGAGAAGATTCTACAACTTCACGGTGGAGGCTGACGTAACGGACATCAGCGGCGAGACGCACAGCGGCGAGATGAGCATACCGCTCGGCAGTCGACCCACTGCCATCAGCAGCAGTATTGCCGACAAGGAACTTGGCGACAGTCTGAAGAGCGTGACGGTGTATCTGAAGAACCAGGCGGGCATTGATGTCAACACCCCAGTGAGGATGAGGATAGACGAGGGAGAATGGCTCGAAGGACGCACGATGACTCCCATAATGCTGCCCCAACGCCTGCTCTCGGGCAAGCACTCGCTATATGCCTTGTGCGACAGCGACACACTGAGGCAGGACTTCGTCGTGTTCAACCTCAGCGACACACGGCCATGCACCGACACCGACCAGTGGTTCTACCTCTCGTCGGAGCGATTTGCCGACAGCAACTCTACGGTGACCTTCCAAGCGGGTTCGTCGCGCGACAACGTGCATGTGGTATATACCATCATCGCCGGCGACAAGGTGATAGAGAGCGGACGAGAGAACATCAGCAATGCCCTCATCAACCGCACATTCAAATACAAGGAAGCATACGGCAACGGACTCCTGCTCACCTACGCATGGGTGAAGGACGGAGTGATAATAAATACATCGAAGACCATACAACGCCCATTGCCCGACAACCGACTGAGGATGAAGTGGACAACATTCCGCGACCGACTCGTGCCCGGACAGAAGGAGCAATGGACAATGAGCATACTCGGTGCCGACGGCAAACCGGCTGACGCACAACTGATGGCTACTCTATACGACGCATCGCTCGACCAGATAACGAAGCACAGGTGGAACTTCAACGTGAGTCTCGACACTCCCCTGCCCTATACATCATGGGCGACGGCTTATCGCCAAAGACTCATCTTCTCGGCATCGGCAAAACTGCCAAGACTGAATTTCACACAACTGCAACTGTCGCACTTCGACGACCAGCTGTTCAACTACGGCGGAAGGAGATTCACACGCTTCGGACAGGTGATGATGAAGCAAGCAACATTTGCCACAGCAGCAGTGGTGGGCGAAGGCAATATGGCGGCAGTGGAAGAGATGGCTGTGGCCGACGGTGGAAAAATGGACATGAAGGCAGCTAAGGAAAGCGACAACGATACAGGAACCGCCAAGGAGACAATACGCGAGAACATGAACGAGACGGCGTTCTTCTTCCCGAACATCATAGCCGACAAGAAGGGCAACGCAGTGATGTCGTTCACACTGCCCGAGACGCTCACCTCATGGCGATTCATGGGTATGGCTCACACGCAAGACATGGCATTTGGATTGCTCGACGACGAAGCGGTGGCTCAGAAGGAGATAATGGTGCAGCCAAACATGCCGCGATTCGTGCGCATGGGCGACAAGACCACCATCACCGCCAAGATATTCAACACGGGCAACGCCAAGGCACAGGGCGACATACGTATAGAGATGTCGGACCCCGAGACGGGCAAGGTGATCATGAGCGACAGCAAACCATTCGGCGTGGAACTCAACAAGACCACCGCCGTGACATTTGACTTCGCTCCAGCAGAAGACACTCCAGCCCTCGTAGTATGCAAGATTGTGGCCAACGGCAAGGGGGCTTCGGGCAAGACATTCTCTGACGGCGAGCAGCACTACCTGCCCATACTGCCCAACAAGGAGAGAGTGACCGAGACGGTGGCGTTCACACAAACGGACAAGGGAGTGAAGACGGTGAACATCGACAAACTGCTGCCCGTGAAGGACAACACGGCACGACTGACCGTCGAATACACCAATAATCCCGCGTGGATGATGGTGCAGGCCCTGCCCTCGATAGCCACTGCCAACGAGAACAACGTGATCGACCAGAGTACATCGCTATATGCCAACGTGATAGGCCGACATATAGCCGAGAGCAACCCGAAGATACGTCAGGTGTTCTGCCTGTGGAAGGAGGAGGCACGCAACGGCGGTGAGTCGCTAATGAGCAACCTCAGCCGCAACAGCGAACTGAAGAACTTGCTGCTGAGCGAGACACCATGGATGACGGATGCCGACAAGGAGGAAGACATCAAGCGCTCGTTAGGTGACTTCTTCGACGATAACACCATGAACGCACGCATAGCATCGGCTATCGACAAATTAGAGCGACTGCAGAACGGCGACGGTTCGTGGAGCTGGTGGAAGGGTATGCAGGGCTCTGCCTACATGACTGCCAACGTGATGCAGACAATAGCCAGGATGGAGATGATGACTGGCGAGAACGACGCACTGAAAAAGATGAAGGCAACGGCTTACTCATTCCTCGACAAGGAAATAGTGAAGGACGTAAGGCGGATGAAGAAGGACAAGACGAATTATTTCTCGTCGCTCCACCTGCAATATCTATACACCAATGCCATCGACGGACGCCAACTGCAAGGCGAAGCGAAGAGTGCCGCCGACTATCTCATCGCGCTGATGAAGAAGGAAATTAAGGAGCAGTCGATATACGACAAGGCGATGACGGCAGTGATACTCGCACGCAACGGTGAGAGACACTTGGCTGCCGACTATATCAAGAGCCTCAAGGAATACACTACATACAAGGAGGACATGGGCAGATACTTTGAGACGCAAAGAGCCGGATACTCATGGTGCGACTACCGCATACCGACGCAGGTGGCTGCCATCGAGGCAATGACTCTCGTGACACCTCAGGAAAAGCAGACAATCGCCGAAATGCAACGCTGGCTGCTGCAGGAGAAGAGAGGACAGATGTGGAGCACTCCTGTCAACAGTGTGAACGCGGTGTATGCCTTCCTCATGTCGTCGGCTGACATGCTCGCACCGAAGGAGGAAACTCTAATCACCATCGACGGCAAACAGATGGACATGCCCAAGGCCACTGCGGGCATGGGATATGTGAAGACTGCTACCAAGGCTGACAAGAAGATGAAGACCATCTCATTCGACAAGTCTTCGGAGGGAACATCATGGGGTGCCGTGTATGCACAGTATATGCAGAAAGCCACCGACATCAGGAAGAGCGGCAGCGGACTGGCGGTGAAGCGCGAGATCATCATGCCCAAGGAGGGACTGAAGGTGGGAGCGAAGGTGAAGGTGAGAATCACCGTGACTGCCGACCGCGACCTCGACTTCGTGCAGGTTATCGACCGCCGTGCGGCTTGCATGCAACCGGTGGAGCAACTCACTGGCTATCGCAACGGCATCTACTGCTCGCCGAAGGACAATACCACCAACTTCTATCTTAACACCATGCCAAAGGGCAAGAGGGTGATTGAGACGGAGTATTATATCGACCGCACAGGCACATACCAAACGGGCACTTGCTCGGCGCAATGCGCCTATAGCCCCGAGTTCTCGGCGACTGTGGGAGGCGAGGAGTTGACCACAGATTAACACAGATTGGCACAGATTATGAGCCTTTGGCTCGGATTGGGATTAAATGAAATATTGAAAGATATGAAGATAAAAGACATTATTGGATTCCTCCCATCGGGGAGATTAGGCGGGGGCTTATTGCTATTGATTGCAATGCCAATCAACGCCCAAAAGCTGCAGGTGATAGACAAGGAAATCGACTGCGGTAAGGTGGAATACAACAAACCCGTGACCGCCACGTTCAAGATGAAGAACAAGGGCGGAAGAAAACTCATCATCTCTGACGTGAGGGTGAGTTGCGGATGTATATCAGCCGACTATCCCAAGGGAGAGATTCCCTCGGGAGAGGACTTTGAACTGAAGGTGACATACGACGCACGGCAAATGGGACATTTCTTCAAGGAGGCATGCATATACAGCAACGGCACAAAGGAACCCGTGTATATCTCGATGAAGGGAATAGTGCAGGAGCATGTCAACGACTACTCGAAGACCTACCCATACAAGGTGGGCGACCTGAGAGTGGATAAACTCGACCTGGAATTTGACGACGTCAACCGCGGCGATATGCCCATAGAGGAGATAAACATGGTGAACGAGGGTACGTCAGTGCTCGAACCCAACCTCATGCACCTGCCTCCGTACCTCACGGCTGAAGCATCCCAGCCTTATCTGCGACCGGGACAGACGGGCAAGATAATGGTGACACTGCACTCCGACCTCATCCACGACTTGGGTATCACGCAGACAACACTACACCTCGCCAACCGCAAGGGCGACAAGGTTAGTCAGGAAAACGAAATCAACGCATCGGCAGTACTGCTGCCCTCGTTTGCACAACTCACCGAGAACGAACTGCTCAATGCACCGAAAATCACCCTCTCGGAGGAAAACGAGGTGACAATGGACTTCGGCAACAAGACCAAGCAGACGCTAAAAATCGAGATAACCAATACGGGCAAATCACTGCTCGTAATCCGATCGCTACGTATGTTCTCCGACGCACTGAGAGTGACGTTAGGCAAACCGGAACTGGCACCGGGACAGAAGACAACACTCAAAATCACTGCCGACAAGGAACTGATGGCGAAGGCACGCACCACTCCCCGCGTGCTCATGATAACCAACGACCCCAACAAGGCAAAAGTAGTAATTAAAATAAAATAACCAAAGAAAGATAGTACAACAGTCCCCGTGCTCGAAACGTCAGTTTCGAGTCCACAAAAAAGAATAGCAATGGAACACCCAGAAAACAGCAGCGAATACAAAGGCCTAACCGTGAACGACGGAGTGGCCCAACCCTCAATAGTGAACCCCTACCTCAACCGCTCCCGATTCAAGCGCCGTGAGCTGTCAGTGAGCGACATGGTGGAGGGCATAATAAAGGGCAACGTCACTATACTCAGTCAGGCGGTCACACTCATCGAGAGTGTCAATCCCCAGCACCAAGCCAAGGCTCAGGAGGTGATTGAGAAATGTCTGCCATATAGCGGCAACTCAATACGCATCGGTATCAGTGGAGTGCCGGGAGCAGGAAAATCGACATCCATCGACGAGTTTGGCACCTACGTGCTCAACACCTACGGCGGCAAATTGGCTGTGCTTGCCATCGACCCGTCGAGCGAACTATCCAAGGGCAGTATCCTCGGCGACAAGACCCGCATGGAGAAACTCTCCCAACATCCCAAGTCGTTCATCCGCCCCAGCCCATCGGCAGGCTCTCTCGGCGGTGTGGCTCGCAAGACGCGCGAGACAATCATCCTCTGCGAGGCGGCGGGATTTGACAAGATATTCGTGGAGACGGTGGGCGTGGGTCAGAGCGAGACGGCATGCCACTCGATGGTGGATTTCTTCCTGCTGATACAGTTGGCGGGAACGGGCGACGAACTGCAAGGCATCAAGCGCGGCATCATGGAGATAGCCGACGGTATCTGCATCAACAAGTGCGACGGCGAGAATGTAGATAAATGCCACATGGCTGCCACCAGTTTTCGCAATGCCCTACACTTCTTCCCACAACCCGAAAGCGGATGGACGCCCAAGGTGCTGTGCTACAGCGGATTCTATGGCACCGGCATCAAGGAGATATGGGATATGGTGTATGAATACATCGACTTTGTGAAGCACAACGGCTACTTCGAATATCGCCGCAATGAGCAGAGCAAATACTGGATGTATGAGAGCATCAACGAGCACCTGCGCTCCCACTTCTATCAGAACGCCACGATACGCCAAATGCTGAAGAAGGCGGAGACCACAGTGCTTGGAGGCGAGAAGACGAGCTTCACGGCGGCACAGGATTTGCTCGACACATATTTTAAACTTTTACAGGTTTCAACTAATGGGTAGTTAAGGGAGTTAAGGGAGTTAAAGGAGTTAAAGACACATGTTACAAATAGAGATTGACAACGGCAGCGGATTTTGCTTCGGAGTGACCACTGCCATAAAGAAAGCGGAAGAGGAACTGGCAGCAGGAAAGACGCTTTACTGCCTCGGCGACATAGTGCACAACGGTATGGAATGTGAGCGACTCAAGCAGTTGGGCCTCGTGACCATCAACCATGAGGAGATGAAACAACTGCACGGGGTGAAGGTGCTGCTGAGGGCGCACGGCGAACCGCCATCGACATACGAGATGGCACGCGAGAACGACATCGAAATCATCGATGCCACATGCCCCGTGGTGCTGCAACTGCAGCGCAGGATAAAGAAGCAGTATGACACTTGCCCGGATGCGCAGATTGTCATCTTCGGCAAACCGGGACACGCCGAGGTGTTAGGTCTGGTAGGACAGACGGAAAGCAAGGCTATCGTGATTGCAAATGTGGAGGAGGTGAAGCAACTCGACTTCACGCGCGACATATATCTATACTCACAGACAACAAAGTCGCTCGACGAATTTCACCGTATCATTGAGTATATACAGGAACACATATCCCCCGACGCCACATTCAAGAGCTTCGACACCATCTGCCGACAGGTGGCCAACCGTATGCCCAACATATCGGCATTCGCCACGCGCCACGACCTTGTACTATTCGTATGCGGGCGCAAGAGCAGCAACGGTAAGGTGCTCTTCAACGAATGTAAGAGCGTCAACCCCAACAGCCACCTCATCGAGGGACCTGAGGAGATACAAAAGGAATGGCTTGATGGCGTTAGAACCATCGGCATCTGCGGTGCCACCAGCACACCGAAGTGGCTGATGGAACAATGCCGCGATGCAATAATCCCTAATTCCTAATTTCTAATTCCTAATTCCTAATTACTTCTTAAGCACCGGCTCGCAGGTGAGGTTGACGCCTAATTTCTTGAATATCTTCTGGTCAACCTCGGAGAGCATTACCGTGCAGTGCACCTGACAGCCACGCAGTTTGGGCAACTGGGCAAGGGCACGGCTGCACCTCTCATCGACATTCGACAGCACCGACAGTGCCACGAGCACCTCGTCGGTGTGAAGTCGGGGATTATGACCTCCAAGATAATTCACCTTAGTATGTTGTATAGGCTCGATCATCGACTGCGGAATCAGTTTGGTGTCGTGGTCGATGCCGGCAAGATGCTTCATCACGTTGAGAAGCAGGGCGGCACTGCAACCAAGCAATATACTTGAATGTGCAGTGACGATGGTGCCGTCTTCGAGTTCGATGGCTGACGACGTGTGCCCCGTGCGCTTCAGACATTCCTTGGCGGCAACGGTGGTGCGGCGGAAGTCGGTGTTGATCTTCGCCTGATTGAAGAGCATCTGTATCTTGCTGATCTCACTCTCATTGCAAGCTCCCTTTGCCATCTTGTTGGTGGCGTCGTAATAACGTCGGATAATCTCGTCCTTGGAGGCATCGCAACACACCTCGTCGTCAGATATACAGAATCCCACCATATTCACTCCCATGTCGGTGGGCGATTTATATGGATTGCTGCCGTAGATACCCTCGAAGAGGGCGTTGAGCACGGGGAATATCTCGATGTCGCGGTTGTAGTTGATGGCAATCTTGTTGTAGGCCTCAAGATGGAAGGGGTCGATCATATTCACGTCGTTGAGGTCGGCAGTGGCTGCCTCGTAGGCGATGTTCACGGGATGCTTCAGTGGGAGATTCCACACGGGGAATGTCTCAAACTTGGCATATCCTGCCCTCACTCCGCGCTTGTGCTCGTTGTAGAGCTGACTGAGGCATACTGCCATCTTGCCACTTCCGGGACCCGGAGCCGTGACGATGACAAGCGGACGCTCGGTCTTCACATAGTCGTTCTTGCCAAAACCCTCGTCGGAGGCAATGAGCGACACGTTGTGGGGATAGCCCTCGATGAGATAGTGGCAATAGGTCTTGATGCCGTCGCGCTCAAGACGCTGGCGGAAGGCGATGGCTGCCGGTTGACCATTATAGTGGGTGATGACCACCGAACCCACCATAAAGCCACGGCCATGGAACTCACCGCGCAGGCGCAGCACATCCTCGTCGTAGGTGATGCCAAGGTCGGCACGCTTCTTGTTCTTCTCGATGTCGGCGGCACTGATCACTATCACTATCTCAATGCTGTCGCTGATCTTCTGGAACATTCGCAACTTGCTGTCGGGTTGGAATCCGGGCAGCACCCTACTGGCATGATGGTCGTCAAACAACTTGCCTCCCAATTCGAGGTATAGCTTGCCGTCAAACTGGGATATTCTCTCCTTGATATGCTCCGACTGAATCGTCTGGTATTTCTCGTTGTCAAATCCTATTTTCATCTTATTTTTTTATTAAAGGTTGAATTTCACTGCAAGTGTGGGATTGAAGTAGAATGTCTTTGAGGTTTCGCATGTGGGATAGATGAAGTTGTTGGATATCTCCCACTCCGTACCCACAGAGAAATTCTTGGTGATGTTATACCACAGCTGGGGCTCTGATTGGATAAGCAATCCTTTCTTCTGACCGTTTTCATCCCATTTGGGGATATATCCCGTCCAGAAATCGGCATATCCCGAGAATGTCCATTTGCCACCGCCGAAGGTTATACCCCACACTCCCGTGAACTGCACTCCTGCCAACGCCTTCTTGTCGTTGCCCTTCATGCATTGCTTATACAGCAGTTGCAAGCTCCACGTCTTACTGTAGTCGGCGGAATGACCGTTATAGGCAGGACCTACGAGGATGGCATTCTGAAAACTGCCGTAGAGATTGAGTCCACCGTCAAACTCAACATGAGCGGCAAATGGCGACTGACTGCCGAGATTGAACTCGCGGCTCACCTCGGTATATGCACCACTGGCACCCTCATTGCGCAGATCGACATCCACGAAGTAAAACCAAGATCCGAGTTTGTCGGCCTTGAATGTCTCGTAAGTGACGGTCACCTTCTGTCTGTCACTCTGCTCAGATGAATACAGATGTCGGCCAAAGTCATAGTGCACCTGGATATTCTGTGCATTCGTCTTAACAGCGGCTACACTCATCAGCATCAGCAATGAAAGTGCGCCCTTCATTGATGCCATAAACATTCGTTTAATCATGTCCTTTTTCATTCTTTCTTCCTTATTTTTACTAATTCGGCTGCAAAGGTAACACTTTTTTTGTTAAATCAAATAAAAAAGAGGAAGAAAATTCATTATCGACATTAACTATTGCACTCGGACGTATTTCACGGGGCGGATCATGAGGCCGGTGGCACGGCCGGCTCCTGAAACAACATTTCCGACAGCAGAACTGGTAATATTGAATGCATATTGCTTGTGTTCGGTTCCTGATGGTCCAATGGTGCAGCTCTGCAGGTATGTATCCGCCCCCCACTTAATAGTATTAGCAGCATTGTCTATATAACTGGTGGCAGGGATAAGTATGCTGTTGCCTTTGTATCCGTTTTTCCCCGTCAATCGGAACCAATTATTTCCGTCAATCGTTTCTTTAGTGATGATGGTATTTGCTTTCAGCAGTTCGAAGTCATAGGCCGTAGGTATATACCATCCTGCAGGCCAATTACGTTGAACGATGTCATCTTCCGGTTTTAGGTCTCTTGCATCTTTGTTATTGGCATTGTCTGCGATAAACATAGGGTATTTTTTGCCAATTTCAGAGTTCGGGTACTTTATCTTATTATCAATAAAATCATCAGGCTCCTCTATGTCTCCCCATGCCAATCGCATTCCAGGATTCTTCGTACAATTTGAGATATAATAATCCTCATCGATTGGCTTTTGGTTGTATGTATGTAGTTCCACCTTCGCATCCACTCCATAGTTGAAGGGGCTCCAGAGCAGCTTGTATGTCACTTGCTGACCATTTTCTGTTACTGTTTTTGTTATGCCAAGGTCAACGGCAAGTTCATCGATATGCCTTACAATGATGTTCTTCTTGTCGGCATTGGGATATGTGAAGAGTTCCTTCAGCACGGGGCGGACGGAATAACCAACGTATCGGGAATAAGTAGCACTTTTCAAAGAATTATTGTAATTTAAATAGTAACAGTTGGAATTGCCGTAGCTATTGGCAGACAGATAGTGCATATACTGATTGTTGACTATGCTGCTATTATTGACAATGCCATTGGTGAGCATAGTGATTTCATTGCCATTTATCTTACTGCGGATGGTAAGGCGAATGATGTCCTTACCTATCTCTGAACTGCTTATCGTCTCAGTGCCGACTATCTCCGTGTTATCGATAAACTCTTGAATGTCGTCAGTATTTGGTAGTGACCAGTGTCCTCCCCAGTATTGTGTTACAGGGTCATACACTGTTTCTGATATATCAGTTGGTAGCAACGACGTACCCGATTGGTAGGGATCTATATAAGTGTCGTAGCTATAAGAGTCTTTCTCAAAGAGTTCTCCCCACGCGAGTCGCTTGCCGAGTGTGTTCGTAGCTGCGGCTAAGGCTGCTTCGTCCATATATGTGGCGTTTTCCGCTCCGAGATTGATGGGACTCCATCTGATGCCCGACGGCAAACCGAGGTCAACGGCACAACGCTCGTCCATTCCATAGGTATAAACTATGGCATGACGCCCGTTCTCGATGGCAATGTTATTGCAGTCATAAGACATTTCCTTGATGCCAGTGAGATAGTTGCCGATGGTGTATTTGCCATTTACCTTCAATGTCTGTGGTGATTCTGAATTGAGGATATAGCGATAGTGCTCCACGTTGTTTTCATCCTTCGTCTTGGTATATTTATATGCCGATGTCCAGTCGCCTTGATGCCCCTGAGTAAATGAGTGGTAGATGTCTATCTTGGCATAGCGATGCTTGAAAGCCAAGGTGGTCACGGCATTGGTTTGCGGCGGAGTGGGTTCGGTGTACATCCAGTCGATGGCTGCCTGCGAGGATTGGTCAGCGGCAGGAACTGTCAGTTTGGCTTTAATGTCGTCAGTGGTTGAACAGTTATCAAAATCAGAAGAATAGGGATAATAAGCCACGTATTGATAGCCCAACTTATGCACCACCTCCTTTAAGTCGGAATTGAGGTTCCATGCCTTTCCGTCGGGAGTGGTGAGCTTAAGGTTCTTGGCATTCTTGCCGTCGATGGTGCTCACGAAGTTGCCTTCGCCGTCGATGATGAACATGCCGAATGAGTCGCCCGACTTGAAGTCGCGCGTCACATAGTTGTCGTTGACATCCATCACCTGTCCGCGTGTCTCGGGCTGGTCGATGACAGTCACCTCAAACCTCAGGGCTTGTCCTTCGGCGGGAGAGTTTGCCGGCATGTACAAGTCGTCGCTACATGCCATCAATGCGAGGCATATCAATATGTATATCAGTCTTTTCATCGTTATTCTACATTTATTCGGATAGTGCTGCGCGTCTCCGGGTTCGTATTCCAGTTACGTCCGCCATACACGGGGCGTATGAGCATGCCCGTATATCGGTGTCCGTTTTGGGTAAGTCCCATCAAATCAACCTTATTGCCATTTTTATCTATATAAGATGAACTTTTCTTCACAGGTGTCACGGCAGTTATCTTGCCGTTTGCGTCAATAGTAAGCTTTGTCTCCAATTCCATATAGCTCGAACAGTCAATATAATCGTGCGAAGCAGACGAGGCAAAATAATACATTCCGCCGTAATCGGAACTATAGTTTGTAACTGATATTCCACCATGATAGCCTCGGGAGTTGCATGCGAGCATGTCTATGCTCCAGTCGCTCCATGTTCCGCCTGGGAAATATAACACCGCACCGTTTAGCTTGCTCGTAAACTTGAAGATGGTGACGAGATAGCGATAAGGCCTCACATTATCTGTGCCCCAAAACTCAGAATTGTCGGGATGAAGGTTCTTGTATTTACCATTTTCTTTCTCGGCAATCCATGATGCATATCGCACATTGTCCTCAAAATAAAAATCCTCAACGGTGATGTCGCAGTTTTGCATCAGCTCGTCAATCTCGTTCTCGTTGGGTATTCGCCATTCACCTTTCCACAGTTTGTTTCTCACCACGTCGTATTCCGTACCGGCGATATTGCCGTCGATTTCGGCGTAGGAATATGAGCGGTCGATATATGTTTCGGGATAATATCCTTTTTCCGAACCTGATACGAGAGGGTTCAAAGAAGTTTCGGTTTTATATGAATCGCCAGTAGAACTAATTCTGCCTGTTGTTGCATCAAACAACACTGCCGGCTGCTCATACTTTGTTTCCAGTTCGCCCCAGGAGAAATAGTTGCCTCGATCAAAGCAGGAGTGCAACTCGCTATTCATCAGTTCCGTCTTCTCATTGCCATCGGCATCATACCATTTTCCGCCTCTTGAAGCCAGTTCGGTTGCCGACTCTGCACCGAGGTTATGGTTTGCCCATATACATCCAGAAGGGAATCCCATATCCACACCCGCCGACTTATACGATACCGTGGGTTGGGAATAGATGGAGACATAGAGCATACAGTTTTCTTTAAGGTTGACATACGTCTCCCAATAAGAATAGTTTGTGGTTTCGCTATCATCGCCCTCAGCGGTATGAGTAGAGAGAGCCGTGCCATACAGTACGACGTTGTTCTGCGGTATATAGATATAGCTATAAGCCTGTGCACCCTCTGGCTTATACATCTGTGATAGTGTGACAGGATGTTCAACGGTGAGTTCAGAAGCCTCGCCGTTGTAGAATATCTTCAACAGACTCATGGCGTGGGTGAACGTGAGCCGTAGCGTTGTGCCACTGTGCATAGGATTCTTGCATACGAGGAGGTCGGCGGCATTATAGTTCTCCTTCGTCGATTGGTTGATATAATGCGTGGGGAAGTCGTCCTTGTATTGCGCGATTACATCATCCATCGACTTGCAGTTGTCATATCGGCTGCTGTATGGCGCGTATGCGATATATGTGTTATGGGCATTGAAATAGACGTCGGAGGAGATTACGTTTCCCGCGTTATCGACACGATAGCCATGTCCTGACTTCTGCACCACATACCTATAGTTCTTATTCACCACGTTGCCGTCCTCATCCACAACAATAAGTCCAAAGTCATCGCCCGGGGCAAATGAGGTGATGACACCGTTGTTGACGGATGCCCTTGTGGCGACATCGTTGACATTCTGATTATAAGAGGCAATGTCAACCACAATATCCAATGGAGCCTTAGCCTCTTCCAACATGCTTTCCTTTGTACAGGAAGCAAGGCAAACAAATGCAATAAACAGTATAATCTTTTTCATGGCTAATTATTCCTTTCTTTTAATAACACCGGACGGATGGAATATCCGTTGTATCGCTCACACTCCTTCATGGCAGATGTATAAGTTGTCATGTGTCCCTCACTACCCGAAACATAATACGTAGTGGCGAAAGCCCATGACTTTTGCGTTGCTCCTGCAGTGTTGCCAACAGGCGTTGACGACCAATAGTTGCAGACGGCCTTATTCACCTTTTTATATTTATTGTCTGACGTATCAAGACCAGAATAACCCGTTATCGGGAAGTATATCATACCTATTAACTTATTATCGGCATCCCGCTTTGTCACTTCCCATACCGAGGCATCGAAGTCGAGATTCTCCTCAGAGGCATCACCGTCACTTACTTTCTTCACGGTTTTCCATCTCCAAGTGCAGTCTCTTATGAGGTCATCCCACATCGCCTTTGTCGGCATGCTCCATAGCCAGTGTCCATCGCCGAGATACATCCTCACGGGATCAGCATTCGTTCCACTAATGTCGGCATTTGCAGTGCTCGCATAACCATTTGGGGAATAAAGCGAAGCATCTTTCCTTTCCACCTCGCCCCATGCATAGTGATAACCTGTTTCGATAGGTTCCATGGCTCCGAGATTGCATGTTGCCCATAGCACATCGTAGGTCTTGCCGTCGATGGTGGTTGTCAAACCGAGGCTTGCGAACACCATCTGGGCTGTTTCACTTTCCGACTGATACCATATTGCATTAGGCGACACGATGATATTGAGCGATTCTTCATTATCCACATTATATGTGGTGCATTGCGAGATGTCTATTGTGTTCAGACGCACTTCCTTCTCTTCGAGAGTGAAGTTGAAGGTGTATATCTTTCCTGCCTCAAACTTGTGATTGGTTATCACGTCGGAGTCGAGATGCAGCTGATATGTCAGATAATTGGTGTCGATAGTGAATTTGAGCGGCACATGATTGAAATCACCGTCTAAGGGGAAGCACATATTATAGAACACACCCTTCTGCGCGCGAGGTATTGTCACTGATGAGATGTTGGTGGTTAGACGACTGTAATAAGCCGACTTGTCGTCTTGTTCTGCCATAGTGCCGTCGGCAAATCTCAGTTTGTTGGGAAAGAGCTTCGAACCGTCGTCTGCCTCCATCTTTATTTCCGTGATGATGATGTCGGAAGTGATATTGTTGGTGATGTTGAAGCGGATGATGGCGCAGGCGGAGTTGAAATGCGAGGGATTGGCAACTACGGCATTGTCGTCCACCGACTTCAAGGTTGTGGAGGTATATACGTAGGAATAGTCGGCAAGCGAGGAGAGGTCGTTTATTAGATTGCCGCATGAGAAGGTGGAGGGGAGGGGAAGATCGACTTGCACAGCAGCAGAACTGCTGTGAACGGTGACTCTATCTTCGTTTATCGGGTGGCAGCAATACATCTCGTCGCCTGATGCCACGGGATATACGTATGCATTATCCTGCAAGTCATACTTCACACCGAGAGTTGTTTGTAGCTTGATTTTCGACTTGGCATCATCGACAGTCTCAAACTGGGTGGGGGTGTGGTATTGCGCAGCTGAAGACAATGACGCGTAAAACGGCACATACTGATCGCCATGCTTTATGGCAGTAAGCATGTTGTTGTCGCTGTTTTCCCAAACGTAGCTCACCTTGCCCCCTTCGGTGTCAGTGTTGTCATTCCATGAGCTTCTTGTCTGATCATCTGCAAATGAGATGTTCAGCCGCCTTACGGAATCGGACACCATCTGCTCTTCCTTGCACGAAGCGAGCAGCAACAGTGCTAACAGGATAAAGCCAAAGAAATGCTTGAACATACGTCCTATATCTACTTTTATCTTCATTTATCTCCTTTTATCTGCTTTTATCTATTCAATCATGTCAGTGTCGGAGAACTCCCCTCCCGGAACAATGTCGTTGCAGTCGAAGAGGTCATCCTGAGTTATGACCTTGATGAGCTTCGGGCTTTTCTCTGCCAACGAGAACACATAGATGTAGTTCTTGCCGCTCTGCCATGTATAGGTATTCTCAAACAACCCTGTTTTTTCCTCTCCATTGCATTTCAGCGACACCGTCCATCCTTTTGCGTTAGAGGCATCGGGCACGCAGTAATAGCGAGTGCCGGATACTACAGCATTCTCTGAATTTGATGGTATAGTCACATCTGCGAAAGTAAAAGTGTCACTGCTCTTTTCTTTTGAGGTCACCTCGGTTGTTGATGTTGCTGGAGTATCGCTCCAGTTGAAGCTATACACCAAATCAGCCTTGGATGTGATGGCGGCTTGGGGCGTCAGTTTGATGTCCGTAATCGCAATGTCATCTGTAGCGTTTCTTGTGAAAGCCACGCATACCCTGCAATGCGCATAACCAAAGCGGAGGTTGACAATCTTGCCGTAGTCAGCAGAGCCGTATTCTATCTTCAGCGGTTCGGCAGCCATTGCGCTTCCCGTTGTATTGTTTTCGAGATGGAGCGTCATGGAGTTTCCACTTATCGCAGTGACGGCTCTGATGGGTGCTCCGGCAGTAAACAAATAACGTTCGGCATTGCTGCTCCAATACATCAGCGGCTGTGAGTCGTTGACGTATGTCCAATCCCCATTAGCAAACACCACGTTATATCCATTCATCACTACCGTCTTATTGCCCCCCTTCTCCGAAACGGCATACACCTTGAATTTGTCGTACATTCCCTGTGGTAGATAAGCCCTCGTGAATGGAGAGACATTGTCAGCAGACACCAAAATTGGTGATTTCCCGGAGATGTCCTCCCCAGGAATATCATCCACTTTATTACAACTGAACAGCAGCGGAAATAAGAGTAATATCGCTGATGTCGTATGGTGCAGCTTCATGTCTTGCAGCAATGTTTTTAGAGAGTGATGGTTACGTTAACATCGCCCCAAGCTTCAACACTGCTTACACTGAAAAGGATTGGGTCGAGGATTGGGTCGCCATTATCTTTATAACCCACATTATGCGAGAATACAATATTAAAGGTGTAACGCTTTCCAGCAACCAAAGATGTTTCGGTATTAGGAACAGCATCAGAACCGGTCAGAGGGATATAAACGACTCCATAATTGTTATCTCCATCACCATCGCTGCCCACAAGATAATGCGTGTTATCCTTTACCTTACAGGTCAGCTTAAGGCAAACAAAATTGCTGGTAGAAAGATCTCCACCATTTAGAGATGACTTATATCCATCCCATAAAGCATTTCCTGTTCCTTTAACATTGTTTGTTGCATCAGAATTTGTTGCAAAAAGATAACAAAGTTCACTTCCTGAAATAATTTCTACTCCTGATGTTAAACTTTTATTTAGTGTAACAGGAGAAGAGAAATTCTTACTCAGTGTCACTTTAGTAGAGGCAAGATCATAAGAAGCATTGCCATCTGCATCCACTTTCACACTTCCACTTCTATTGGTGTTGATAAACTCTACATCCTTGATTGTCACTTGTATATCTGTCTGTCCAACATTTCCACCATTTACCTTAATATTGACACCCTGAATCTTGGCGAAAGCATGATAGAAAGTCAGAGGAACACGCTCATCATGAGTAGAACTTGTTTTCGAAAAGAGAACGTCGTGATCACACGTTTGGTTGGGAATAGTCATGACAGCACTACCAGTAGTGATGTTATCTACAAATGTGGCATTATCCGAATAAGGGAAGTAAGCATAGAAATCCATTGTGGCATTTCTATCAGGCCAGAATTTCATATCTCCTATATTCTTATACTCCCAAGTTCCTGAGGTGCCTTCGCCATTGGCTTTCCAATATTGTTCTACGGCTTTTTTCGTCGTATTATCATTATCCAATACATAAAGATAAGGACTATTGTTGTAATATCCAAGAACACCGAAGTTATCACCCTTCATATTGTCAGTTGTGACATCTCCGGTAACCGCACGTGTCTTATTAGGATACGCATTAAACGAAATTGTGTTTGTCTTGTCAACAAAACCTTCTTCGTTGATCTCATTTGTGCAACTGCCAAGAGCGAGCAACATTGCACCAGATAGTAAGAAATAATTTTTCATATTGTTAATTTTTAAATTTTTAAAGTATTATATTTTGAATTATATCATTCCATGGAACAGTCTCGGGAGCCAATCCCTCTACGTCTTCGGGATTCTCAACTGCGGGCGGAAGCTCTACATCCATTGCCACGTCAATGTCGAGGTCGAGGTCGAGACCCACGTCTATTTTATGTTCCTCATACCATTCCTCAAACTGTTCTGTTACATCTGCCCTCACAGAATAGACAGTGTTATCGACAAGAACGAAATTGATGGTCAACTCAAACTTGTCATCCTTGCCGATTTTGTTTTCGTTGAAGCCGAAGCAGGTGAACGACTGAGTGAGCACTGCCTCCGTATAGTCGTTGCCCCTGAACTCGCGGTTTACGAGGTTGAATCCATATACCGCTTCCTCCCATGATGGTTGGCGCGTCACAAGGTTCACCGACTTGGCAAGCCCCGTGATATACGATTTCTGCATACCCTTGCAGTAGTTCATTCCCCTGACATACACTTTCACGTTCACCCGCTTTGTCACGGGAAATTGCACGGTGTTTATCTCCCGCTCCACTTCGTCAGTGTAATATTCGTCGGGCATGTCGTAATGATATTCCTTGTGCCCGGGCATAAATCCGACGCCTCTCACTGCTGACACAGCAAGATATTCGGGTTGGTCGTCATATATCGTGTCGGCATGGGTGTAAGCCGAGAATTCCTCGAAGGGCTGCTCCATATCGAACCGTATGGAAGGAAGCTCTTCCCTACTGTCGTTTATCACTATCAAGTCGTATGTCCCCGGGTCAAGTCTTATCACCGTTGATTGCCAGTTGGGATCGGGCGGCAGCTCCTTTACGAGGCGGTGTGTGACAGAATCAAAGGCGAATATGGTGACACCATTCAGTTGGTTGTCATCATCATAGCCCTTACTGCCAGGCACGAAGTCGGTTTTGCTCCAGTCGATGTTTATCTGCACCTTGTCCCTGCCCACCGTCTCATAGTAGAGATGGTCGCGCTCGCACGACATAAGCATCATCACGACAAGTGCATATATTATAATATGTATAGTATTCCTGTTATTCATGATGCTGCAGATGTTTTGTTCGGGTGAATGTATATACAAGCGACACATTGAGCGACGTGGGAAGCACGGTGTTGAGCACTTTCGACACCCATGGATAGTCCTTCACCTTTATCTCTCCGTAGGGCGTGTCGGGAGTCTGTGTGTATTTTTGATATTTCGTATGAACGAATCCCACGGATGCCGAGTATTCCATCTTCCATCTCTTGGAGATGTGATGCGAATATCCGATTACTGGCGATATATGCCACATTGAGCCTTGCACTCCGCGGCGCGTCCACTGCAAGTCGTATTTTCCCCCGCCTATTGTAAGCCCCGCAAACAGCGAGGTGTATGGCTTGTCGGGATTCCTGAAATAATATCTCGGTGTCAGAGCCACATAGCGCATTTGCACCGTCTTGTGCTTTTGCGTGTTTCTCCACCATGGATATACGAGTGTTGCCTCTGCCGTCCAATTTCTTGCCACAGGTATTTCGACAGATGCATTAAGGAATGTCAACAAGTCGTAGAGCAGGTTTGTCTTTATGAAAAAGAGGGGATAGTTGGCTATCACCTTGTCGTTGGTTTCCAATAATACGACAGCCGTGTCCTTCTCCATCACCATATCTGGCTCTACTTCCGCAGAATCTTCGGTTTGCACATAATCTTGCGATGGATGTTCCACCACCGTGATGGTGTCCTTGTCAATATTGAGGAGCAAAGTCACTTTGGAATATCTCAGCGAGGGGAAAGCAGAACGACGTATCTTGCGAAATTGATGGTTGGTGGTATATTCGTTAAGCTTAATATCCAATGAATGGGAAATATTTCTGAAAGTCTCTGAATGTTGCTTGAGATAATCCATCACCGCCGTATTGCGCTTGCGTGTCAATGCCTTGTTAATCTTT
>JBJEAY010000864.1:0-3890 GCA_051869575.1 Prevotella sp.
CCATTTTAATAACAAAAAATTTTTATGCAAAGTACTAACATTCCTCAAGTGAAACTCGGCATTATCGCTGTTAGCCGAGACTGTTTTCCAATCGCGCTCTCTACACAGCGCCGTGAGAACATCGTAAAAGCCTACAAGGGCGATCTCTTCAACTGCCAGACTACAGTTGAGAACGAGAAAGACATGCTCAAGGCTGTGGCTGAAGTGAAGGAAGCTGGTTGCAACGCTCTCGTTGTATTCCTCGGCAACTTCGGTCCCGAAACCCCTGAAACTCTCATTGCCAAGAACTTCGACGGTCCCTGCATGTTTGTTGCAGCCGCTGAGGGCGACGGCGACATGATCAACGGTCGTGGCGACGCTTACTGCGGTATGCTCAACTGCTCATACAACCTCGGCATGCGCCACCTCAAGGGCTATATCCCCGAATATCCTGTAGGCACAGCAGAGGAAGTGGCTCAGATGATGGCTGAGTTCGTTCCCGTGGCACGCGTCATCCTCGGTCTCAAGGGCTTGAAGATTATCACCTTCGGTCCACGTCCACAGGACTTCTTCGCCTGCAACGCTCCTATCAAGGGCTTGTACGAACTGGGCGTAGAGGTTGAGGAGAACTCAGAGCTCGACCTGCTCGTGGCTTACAAGAAGCACGAGAACGACCCACGCATCGACGCTGTATGCGAGGACATGGCAAAGGAGATGGGCGAAGGCTGCTACTATCCCACTCTGAGCCGCCGCATGGCACAGTTCGAACTCACTCTGCTCGACTGGGCTGAGGAGCACAAGGGCTCACGCCAGTATGTGGCATTTGCCGACAAGTGCTGGCCTGCATTCCCAAGCCAGTTCGGTTTCGAGCCTTGCTATGTCAACAGCCGCCTTGTGAGCCGCGGTATTCCCGTTGCCTGCGAGGTTGACATCTACGGAGCTCTCTCTGAGTATATAGGTATGTGCGCAAGCGACGACACCGTCACTCTGCTCGACATCAACAACTCAGTGCCCAAGTATATCTACGACGAGGACATCATCGGCAAGTATGGCTACAAGCTCACCGACACCTTCATGGGCTTCCACTGCGGCAACACTCCCCAGTGCAAGATGTGCTCTAACCGCAAGATCAAGTATCAGCTCATCCAGAACCGTCTGCTTGAGAACGGTGGCGAGCCCGACTTCACACGTGGTACTCTCGAGGGCGACATCGCAGCCAGCGACATCACATTCTATCGCTTGCAGTGCGACTCTCAGGGCAACCTCCGCTCTTACATCGCCGAGGGTGAAGTGCTCGACGTGCCCACACGTTCATTCGGTGGCATCGGTATCTTCGCTATTCCCGAGATGGGCCGCTTCTATCGTCACGTCCTCATCCAGAAGGGCTATCCTCACCACGGAGCCGTTGCCTTCTCTCACATTGGCAAGACTCTCTTCGAGGTGTTCAAGTATCTCGGCATCCAGGACATCGCCTACAACCAGCCGAAGTCACTGCCGTATCCGACAGAAAATCCTTGGGCTTAATCCAAGCCCGTTCTTTTTATTCATAAGTAATGGGGCAGGCGAGCGAGCCTGCCCCGTTTTTTTATTTATTTCTTTGGATTTTCCCATGGCAGCAGAGCCAGAGCCTAAGTCCTTTAGGGGCGACATAACCAAGGATAGAGCCTCAGCCCTATCTATTTAATTATGCCTGTTGTCGCATGTAGTGAACAGAGTGAATTGATTATTTCACTTTGGCTATTCAGAATTTATCACTAAGCTTAGTATAAAGTTATGTGAAACCTATGTCTGAGTTATGTTCCGCACTGCGGTATGTATATTCCGCAATGCGGAATGTACGTTCCGCAGTGGTGAACGTACGTTCCGCAGTGCGGAACATAGATTAGATGCCTGTTCTTATATAATTATAATAGCTTTAGTGAGAACTTTTAGATAGCTATTATCACACATTCACTACTTACTATCCACATCTCATCACATTGCCCACTTCACTCTGTGCGCAGCCTCTGGGAGCGCAGGCGTCTCGCCTGCGGCCTATGCGCAGCCAAACTCCCCCTCTCACGCGCGTACGCGTGCGCACCTATGTTTTTCGTTTTCTTCTGTCACTTCTGTCACTAATCACCTTAAATATCACATTATCTGAGGGTTAAGTGGTGATAAAAGAGTGATAGAAGGGGTGATAGAAGTGATAGCAGAAAGCTTTTTTAACTATAAAATCTCGATTATTTAACATATTTTTGCCGCATTATACCTCAATTTTCATTCTATTCACCCCCTAAAACGCTATCTTTGCAGTTAATATTACATCATCTCCATCACCCCCTCTCCACTAAAAAAAATAAAAAAACTCGTATTTCCTTTGTCGTTTCAGAATAAATTCGTATCTTTGCCGTGCAAAATCCTACTATTATGACAGAAAAAGAACTCAATTCATATCGCCTCACAAGTCTCGAGGAACCCACCGACGAGATGCTTTCATATATAATGAAAGAAGCAGCTGCCGAGGCACAAGCAGAAACCGAAGCTGCACATAAGAGACTTTTCGCTGAGATCAGAAGATTAGGAGCGGAAAGGCGCAAACGATTAGCTAAATAAGAAAATGGTTGACAAAAATCACAAACCAATACTTATAGTAATTGCTGGTCCCAACGGCTCAGGCAAAACAACTATAACCACCAAAGTCCTTCATCACGAATGGCTTGAAGATGCCATTTATGTCAATCCCGACCAAATAGCACAAGAAAAATAATCAAAAAGCGATACACCGACAAAATGCCGGAATGGACAGCCGATATTTTGTCCAAAGAATAACCCTCGCATTATATACCTTCATCCAATAATCATTCCCCAATCTCCAATCGAAGGATGAACGAAGGATGAACGAAGGATGATCGAAGGATGATCGAAGGATGATTGGCGAAAAATGTGACTACTTTTTCAGCATAAGCATAGATTTATTGTAATGCTGTAATTGTAATGCCATGCCACAAAATCCGCCTCGTGTAGGGTCTTACCTCGTGTAAGACCGCCCGTTGCATGGATAACAAATAAAAAAATCAAAAAATCCCCTCATTTCCTTTGCCGTTTCAGAATTAATTCGTATCTTTGCCGTGCAAAATACACATTATTAAGAATAAAATGGCGAACAAGAACGAGGCAACATTGTCAAACAAAGGAGACATGACATCCTTCATATTTGGCAACTACAACATCCGATTCCGCACTTCTTCCCGTCTGAAACGATATACAGATGTGAAAGAATGGGATAACGGATATATTGTTGTAATGGCCGACTATGACGGTATTGGCATAATTGAAGAATATATCGACCTGATACCAATTCTAAAAAATCTCTACATAAATCCGAGCCTTTTTCTTAAACCCATTCAAACTGTAAAAATTAAGCAAAATGACTAAAGAAGAATTACAGGATATTATTGAAAATGCAAATATGATAGTTTGCGGCTATGCCTTCACGAAATCTGAAGACGGCAATATCAGAGTTTTGCATATCAGACAGCCCCATCACGCTTTAGTAATATCCCCAGAAGGAGATATTTACGAAACAACTATGGATGACATCGAGATAAACATTGTCCTTGGATATTGGGAAAAGAACAAAAAATATATGGAGGAAAATGCTTATGCCGAAGTATTATGACTTTATGATATGTGGCTATTATCTATACTTCACATCTCATTGCATTATCGAGGCAATGCATGTTCATGCCAGTGATAGACACCTAACAGAATCCGGATCTGCAAAGTTTTTTGTCATGAGCAATGGTGATACAGAGGTAAGAAAACAGGGAAGATTGTCAGAAAAGGAAATTCGAATAATCCAAGAGTTCATAAAAGACAATTATAAAGACATGTATATTAAATGGTCAGAGGTGAGCGACAAAGAGATC
>JBJEAY010000865.1:0-3884 GCA_051869575.1 Prevotella sp.
ATCTGTGTGAAGGAGTTCTTAATGGGACTTCTTCAAAATCTATTGGTTATTCCGACTTTAAAAACAATAAATCTGAGAGATATACTCTAATCAATGAACCAAAACGAAAAACCTACGGAGCACCAGATTATGAACTGTTGAAAGGCGATACTGCCATCGCATTCATTGAGGCAAAGAACATTGGAGACTCTGACTTGAAAGGGACGAACGTAAGAAAACACAAGGAGCAATTCGACAGATACAAGAATGCAATATCGACAATTGCCTTCACAGACTATCTCAGTATCATTCTTTACGAAAATGGTGAAGAGACGCTTTCTGCCAAATTAGGATATGTCAAAGACGGAATTGTTGTCATCACTGACGACGAACAACAATTCGTTAATTTTGAAAAGATTATACAAAGACTGGGGAAGGCAGAACCTCTGCCGATTCGCAGTGCCTCCACGCTTGCAGACAAAATGGCAAGAAAAGCCAAACTCATGTCAAGCATCCTCATGAATGCAATGGAGAAACAGCAAATGGAAGATGACAAAGACTTGGTTGGTAAATTGAAGACATTTCAGAATTATTTAGTGCATGATATGACAGAAGAGCAGTTCGTCGATTTCTATGCACAAACCGTATTATATGGTTTGTTTATAGCCCGCATCAACGACAGGACACCGCAAACATTCTCTCTCTCAGAAGCTGCCGAACTTATACCAAGCATTAATCCATTCCTTCAAAAGATATTCAAAGATCTTGCCCTTGCCCATCTACATCCATTTGTAAAGGGAATTGTGGAGGACTTGGTTCTGCTCTTCAAGGTGTCTGATATGAAGAAAGTTCTTAAGAATTACAAGAAAGACCCCCTTGTACATTTTTATGAAGATTTTCTTGAAGCATACAATCCAAAGATAAGGGAGGATTTTGGTGTATGGTACACTCCCCAACAAGTAGTGAAATTCATTGTTGAAGGTGTGGATTCTATTCTGCGCAACACGCTGCATATTGAAGACGGTATTGCCAATAACAGCATGACAGAGGACGGCAAGTGGCACAAAATACAAATTCTCGACCCTGCAACTGGTACAGGAACATTTCTGGCTACGGCTGCAGAAAAAATATATGAGAACTACAAGGGACAGGAAGGACTATGGAACGACGATGTCGTAAGGCATATCATCCCAAGAATGAATGGCTTTGAATACCTTATGGCGCCATACACCATGGCTCACCTGAAACTTGCCATGGCGTTGAGACTTAACGAGATTCCAACAGAACTGCCCGACCGACTGAACATCTTTCTTACCAACTCTCTTGAGGAAGAACACCCCGAGGAAAACCTCGACTTTGCAAGATATATTACCAACGAATCGAATGCTGCAAGTGTGATTAAACGCGAAACGCCTATTATGATAGTAATGGGCAACCCGCCATACAACGAGAAATCTGCCAACAAGGGCAAATGGATAATGAGTCTGATGGATGACTATAAGCAGGAGCCAGGATTGCAAAAGAAAAAAGTAGGAAAAAGAAAAAATGGTGAAATAATATATAAGAACACCCTTGAAGAGAAAAACCCAAAGGGATTGAACAACGACTACTGCAAGTTCATAAGGATTGGTCATAACTTCGTGAATAAAACCAACGAGGGTGTTTTGGCATACATCTGTGGCAACACATTCCTGAGAACCAATATTTTCCGGGGTATGAGATATGAGTTGCTGAAGGATTTTGATGACATCTACATCATCAATCTTCACGGTTCATCGAAGTTTGACGAAAGCGATGATGACACGAAGGACGAGAACATCTTTAACATCATGGTTGGAGTGAGCATCAACATCTTTGTCAAGCGTCATGACTCCAAAGGTGACGGACTTGCAACAGTTCATTATAAGGACATATTCGGCACACGCAAGCACAAACTTGACTATCTACAATCACACAGGTTGGAGACAATTGACTTTGAGACAATTACCCCCAATGCGCCATTCTATGAGCTGACTCCCAAGACTGATGATTACGAAACTCTCAAAACGACATACAATCAAGGCTTTAAACTTGACAAGCTAATGCCAAACAAAGTACAGGGCTTCAAGTCTGACAAGGATAAAGTGGCAATACATGACAGCAAGGAATCGGTGGAAATACTTGTCAACGATATGGTGTCGGATATGACAGACGTAGAACTTATAGAAAAGTACGGATTCAAGGATAGTCGCGATTGGAAACTGTCTTGCGCAAGAGTATCAATGCGAAATAATCAAAATAGGCTTTCCAACATCACCAAAGTATGCTATCGCCCATTTGATATAAAATGGACGTATCTGCATAAAGACGTGGTTACATATCCTCGCCCTCTTATCCAAAAATCCATGATGGACAAGAAAAACCTGATACTCTGCATCGGCAAACAAGGCACTGCCATTGGAAATGCAGAGTGGAGTCTTGCCTATATCTCGAATTTGCCAACCGACATAAATGTCAATCCCAGAGGTGGAGCCTATTTGTTCCCTATGTTTATCTACGACAACATTGGGCTGTGCATGTATAATTTCTTGCCAACTATCATAGAAGAGATTGAGCAAAGAACAAGACTGCATATCCAACCGGAACAGGACAAAGAGCGCATTGAAGGAGGTTTCTTGGGCACAGATTTGATTGACTACATCTATGCCATTCTCCATTCAAAACGTTATCGCAACACCTATCATACCTTCTTGCAGAACGACTTCCCAGTCATTCCATATCCTGTAAATGGAGATTATTTCCTGACTATGGCCGGCTACGGAGCAACACTGCGCAAACTCCATCTGCTTGAAGACATTAATCAAAAAGACTTCATCACCCGCTATCCAGTAAGAGAAGGAAATGACATTGTGAGCAAACGTAGTTTTGAAGAAACCGTAAATGGCTTGGGCAGAGTATGGATAAACGAATATCGCTATTTTGAGAATGTTCCTGTTGAGGCATGGAATCTGTTCATCTCTGGTTATCAACCCTTGGACAAGTGGCTAAAAGACCGCAATGGAATTAAACTATCGAGTGATGATATCCGACATTTCCAAAAGATGGTGGTAGCACTTAATAGCACAATCAATACAATGGCAGAGATTGATGAAAATATCATCATATTAAAAACATAACTTTTGAAACAAATATGACATATAACAATAAACCACATTTCGTCACCTCTAAGAATTTTCGTGGTGATAATAAATATGTAGAATGGCTTAGAGAAATCAAAAGCCGTTACCATACGGTTCATTACCATGTGGCAATAAAAATCAATACAAAATCACAAGCGGCTGAAAATCAGAGTCCTATAAAATTGCACCAGCCTGGTGCAAAAATCGATTCTATTGGTCGTATCTCATTTATTCTCTATGATGGTGATAAGCCTCCTCTTTGTTTGGGCGTGAATTTAGTTAGTTGGACTTAATGATGCAAAAGGCGATGCTGAAAAGGTTGGTAACAATGGTTTGTACAAGGCAAATGGTGTGATGGATGCGCTATATGATGAGGAGTGCAGTGGAAGAAGGATTGGTTAATGCCATCATTCACCGAAACTATTTGGAATTGGGAAGTGAAGTTCACATCGATATGTACGACGACCGAATGGAAATATACTCTCCTGGAGGTCTTATGGATGGAGGTTCAATCAAGGATATGGACGTGATGAATATGGCATCTCGTCGCCGTAACCCAGTGCTTGCTGACATATTCAGTCGTCTGAAGTACATGGAGCGTCGTGGATCTGGCTTCAGAAAGATTATAGCTGCCTATAAAGAGCATGAAGGCTACACCGAAGGCATAAAACCGATATTCTCAACTCCTTGGGACAGCTTTGTCTTGGTATTGCCTAAGTTCAATATAGATGGAGTAGACGGTATTTT